>NZ_WHOV01000119.1:0-925 GCF_009765395.1 Pseudomonas sp. BAV 4579
CCGGAAGTTCTGCAGGAACAGGAACATCACCAGGAACACCAGCAGGATCGCCTCACCCAGGGTCTTTACCACCTCGTGAATGGACGCCGTTACTACCGGCGTGGTGTCATAGGGATAGACCACGTCCATGCCCTCGGGCATGAACGGTTTGAGGCGGTCGATAATGGCGCGGACCGCCTTGGCGGTGTCCAGGGCATTGGCCCCGGTGGCCAGACGCAGGGCCATGCCCGAAGCCGGCTTACCGTTGAACTGGGCATCGATGGACGAGTTCTCACCACCCAGTTCGATTCGCGCGACGTCACGCAGCCGAACCTGGGCACCGCTCTGATCGACCTTGAGGAAGATCTTGCCGAATTCCTCAGCCGAGGTCAGGCGGGTCTTGCCGATAATGGTGGCGTTGAGCTGCTGGCCCTTGACCGCCGGCAGGCCACCGAGCTGACCCGAGGCGATCTGCACGTTCTGGCTGCTGACTGCGTTGCTGACATCGACCGGGGTCAGCTGATACTTGAACAGCTTGTCTGGATCCAGCCAGATGCGCATGGCGTACTGCGAACCGAATACCTGGAAGTCGCCGACACCGCTGGTCCGCGCGATGGGATCCTGCATGTTGGAGACGATGTAGTTGGACAGGTCATCCTTGGTCAGGGAGCCATCCTTGGAGACCAGGCCCACCACCATCATGAAGTTGCGCTGGTACTTGGCGACACGGATACCCTGTTGCTGCACTTCCTGTGGTAGCAAGGGCGTCGCCAGTTGCAGCTTGTTCTGCACCTGAACCTGGGCGATATCCGAATTGGTACCCTGGTTGAAGGTGACGATGATGGTCATGCTGCCATCGGAGTTGGACTCCGAAGAGATGTACCTGAGGTTATCGATCCCGTTCATCTGCTGTTCGATGACCTGGACCACGGTGTCCTGCACCGTC
>NZ_WHOV01000120.1:0-19134 GCF_009765395.1 Pseudomonas sp. BAV 4579
GTCTCGTGGGCTCGGAGATGTGTATAAGAGACAGCTCCCAGAGGGAGAGGGGATTGCTCCAGTGCTGGGAATAGTTGGGTGTAGCGCCTGGGCCTGGGGTAGCGTGCCGAAGCTCGACGCAGCACGCGCGTGCTCCCTCTCCCTCTGGGAGAGGGTATTGCTCGGCGTGGGGCGAATCCCGGGGTGACTGCGGATGCCCCCTCTCCCTCCGGGAGAGGGCTGGGTGAGGATAAGCGCCGGCAGAGATCCTCAGCCCTTCTTCAGCATTGCCCGCATCGCCGCCAGGGCGTCGTTGCCGCGGGCAGCCTTCTGTTCCTGCGGTGCTTCTTCCAGGCCCTCCCACTGCAGGTCCTCGGGTGGCAGTTCGTCGAGGAAGCGACTGGGGGTGCAGTCGATCAGCTCGCCGTACTGCTTGCGCCGGGTGGCGTAGGTGAAGGCCAGGGTCTGGCGCGCGCGGGTAATGCCCACGTAGGCCAGGCGACGCTCCTCCTCGATGGTGTCGGCCTCGATGCTGGAGCGGTGCGGCAGGATCTCCTCTTCCATGCCCATGATGAACACATAGGGGAATTCCAGGCCCTTGGAGGCGTGCAGGGTCATCATCTGCACCCCGTCGGCACCTTCCTCTTCTTCCTGCTGGCGTTCGAGCATGTCGCGCAGGACCAGCTTGGCGATGGCGTCCTCGATGGTCATCTGGCCGTCCTCGTCCTTTTCCAGGATGTTCTTCAGCGCATCCAGGAGGAACCAGACGTTGCCCATGCGGAAGTCGGCGACCTTGTCGGAGCTGGCGTTCTGGCGGATCCAGTTCTCGTAGTCGATGTCCATCACCATGCTGCGCAGGGCGCCGATGGGATCCTCGCCCGCGCAATTCTGGCGGACCCCGTCCATCCAGCGCTTGAAGCGCGACAGGCGCTCGGTGAAGCGGGCGTCCAGGTGCTCGCCCAGGCCGATCTCGTCGGCGGCCGCGTACATCGAGCGATCCCGGCTGCCGGCGTAGTTGCCGAGCTTTTCCAGGGTGGTGGAGCCGATCTCCCGGCGCGGCACGTTGATGACCCGCAGGAAGGCGTTGTCGTCGTCCGGATTCACCAGCAGGCGCAGGTAGGACATCACGTCCTTTACCTCCTGGCGGGCGAAGAAGCTGGTGCCGCCGGAGAGCCGGTAGGGAATCTGGTGGTGCTGGAGCTTGAGCTCCATCAGCTTGGCCTGGTGGTTGCCGCGATAGAGGATGGCGAAATCCGCGTAGGGCCGCTGGGTCTTGAGGTGCAGGGTGAGGATCTCCAGGGCGATGCGCTCGGCCTCGCCATCCTCGTTCTTGCAGCGCAATACCCGGATCGGATCGCCGTGGCCCATCTCGCTCCACAGCTGCTTCTCGAACACATGGGGGTTGTTGGCGATGAGCACGTTGGCGCACCTGAGGATGCGACTGGTGGAGCGGTAGTTCTGCTCCAGCATCACCACCTTGAGCGAGGGGAAGTCGTCCTTGAGCTGCATCAGGTTTTCCGGTCGCGCGCCGCGCCAGGCGTAGATCGACTGGTCGTCGTCGCCCACCACGGTGAACTGGGCGCGCTCCTGCACCAGCATCTTCACCAGCAGGTACTGGCTGGTGTTGGTGTCCTGGTATTCGTCCACCAGCATGTAGCGGATGCGGTTGCGCCAGCGCTCCAGCACCTCGGGATGTTCCTGGAACAGCTTCACCGGCATCAGGATGAGGTCATCGAAGTCGACCGCGTTGTAGGCCTTGAGGGTGCGCTGGTAGTGCAGGTAGACCACCGCGGCGGTCTGCTCCTTGGGCGTGCGTGCCTTTTCCAGGGCCTCCTCCGGCAGGATGAGGTCGTTCTTCCAGTTGCCGATGTAGTTCTTGATCTCGTCCAGGCCGTCGTCGCCCTGGTATTCCTTCTGCATGATGTCGGTGAGCAGCGCCTTGATGTCGCCCTCGTCGAAGATCGAGAAGCCCGGCTTGTAGCCCAGGTGCACGTACTCGCGGCGAATGATGTTCAGCCCGAGGTTGTGGAAGGTCGAGACGGTCAGGCCGCGGCCTTCGCCGGCTTTCAGCAGGCTGGCCACCCGCGCCTTCATCTCGCGCGCCGCCTTGTTGGTGAAGGTCACGGCGCAGATGTACTGGGCGCGGACGCCGCACTGCTGCACCAGGTAGGCGATCTTGCGGGTGATGACGCTGGTCTTGCCGGAGCCGGCACCGGCCAGCACCAGCAGGGGACCGCTGATGTAGGCCACGGCTTCGGCCTGGCGGGGATTGAGCTTGGACATGGCGGACCGGGGTGACGACGCTGGGCAAGAATTCTACCAGCGCCAGTCCCCGCGGTCAGAGCCTGATTCAAAGTCTGCTGCGCGTCGGCCAACCTGCGTTGCAAAGGCCTTCGGAATGCTCATTTACACTATGTAAACTCCACTTCCTCAGGCCTTTTCGCCTTGTTTGGCTCTAGCTCGCGAGACTTTGAACAGGCCCTCAGGGCTTGGGCGGTGGCGCGACGAAGGTCAGCTGGCGCGGATAGCCGTACTTCTCACCGGGCAGTACCGGGCTGTCGAGGAACACGCCCATGCTGCGGCCGAATTCGCTGACGTGGGTGACGGCATAGTCCTGGCCGTCGGCCAGACGGACGATGGCGCCCGGCTTGAATTCCTCGCGATTGCGCTCGGTGACCGGGATGGAAATGCCGGCGGCCTTGCGGTAGATGCCCTTGAGCCAGTCCTGGTTGGTGAAGTCGTTGATCGGGGTGTTGAAGCGCCCCGGCAGGCGCTGCAGATGGCGCCCGGTACCAGGGGCGTCGTCCACCGCCAGGCGCCGGGGATAACCCACGGCCTCGGCATCCAGCGGCTGGCCCTCGACGAACACGGCCAGGTTGTCGCCGACCCGCTGGACCTCGGTGATGGCGCGCCACTCGCCGTCGCCCAGCTGGACCTGCCGCCCGCTGATGAAGCCCTCGACGTTGGCCGGGGTCGCCGGAATGGTCAGGCCGGCCACCCGGCGCAGGACGCCACGATCCCAGTCTTCATTGCTGAAGTCGTTGATGGAGCTGGAGAGGAGTGGCTGGGTGGCGGAAGTCTCGTGCGAGGGGCTGGCGGTCTGTGCCTGGGCCAGCGGCAGGCCGAGACAGCAGGCGCAGAACAGCAGGGCGGAGAGAGCCAGGCGAGTGGGCATAGAGGTCATCCTTAACGCAGGTTTCTTGTCGGTCCCATACCGGGAGTGGGCGATAGACCCCTGATGTCCCCCGGCGTTTGGCGAGCGTGGCGCAAAGCGGCAATTTTTTACCCGCGCGGCGCCGAACGGCAAGGGCTGCGTTACCCTGGGGCTTTTCCCACGGAAGTCCAGCCATGCATTCGACCCTCGCCGCCGTCCCCCTGGCCAAGGCCTATCGCCTGCTCAACCACGGTCCCACGGTGCTGGTCAGCGCCGCCCACGCGGGCCGGCGCAACGTCATGGCCGCGGCCTGGGCCATGGCGGTGGATTTCGAGCCGGGCAAGGTGGCGGTGGTGCTCGACAAGCAGACCTGGACCCGCGAATTGCTGGAAGCCGAGGGCAGCTTCGTGCTCAGCGTGCCCTGCGCCGCCCAGGTGGATCTGGTGCAGACGGTAGGCAATACCAGCGGTCGTGCGCTGGACAAGTTCGCCGCCTACGGCATCGAGACGCTGGCGGGCGAACAGGTCAGCGCGCCGCTGATCGCCGGCTGCGTGGCCTGGCTGGAATGCCGCGTGTTGCCCGAGGCGCACAACCAGCAAGGCTACGATCTGTTTCTCGGTGAGGTGCTCGCCGCCCGGGCCGATACCCGGGTGTTTCGCGAAGGACGCTGGGATTTTCGTGGCCAGGACAGCCTGCGCACCCTGCACCATGTCGCCGGCGGTCACTTCCTGGTGATCGGCGACGGCATCCAGGGGCAGATGCTGACGCCGAAAGCCTGAGACCCCCGGCGCCCGTGCCTGGCGCCGGCGCGGCCGAGGTCAGACGCGGAAGCGCGCGACCATCTGCTGCAGATCGCCACCCAGGCGGGCCAGTTCGTTGACCGAGGCCGCGGCGTGGGCGTTGGCAGTGGCCGATTCCTCGGCCAGGCCGCTGACCTTGACCACGTTGCCGTTGATCTCCTCGGCGACCAGACTCTGCTCTTCCACCGCGGTGGCGATCTGCTGATTGAGATTCTGGATCTCCGCCACCGCCTGGTAGATGACCTCCAGGGCGCGCTCGGCGTCCTGAGCCAGGGTCACGGTACCCAGGGTGCGGTCGCGGCTGGCCTGCATCCGCGCGCTGGCTTCGGTGGTGCCCTGCTGCAGGGTGGCGATGAGTTCGCCGATTTCCTGGGTGGACTCCTGGGTCCGTTGCGCCAGGGAGCGGACCTCGTCGGCCACCACGGCGAAGCCGCGGCCCTGTTCGCCGGCGCGGGCGGCTTCGATGGCGGCGTTGAGCGCCAGCAGGTTGGTCTGCTCGGCGATCGCCTTGATCACGTCGATGACGCTGCCGATGCGACCGCTGGCGGCGTCCAGGCGCTCCATGGCATCGCCCAGGCCCTGCACCTCTTCGGCGGCCAGGGTGATTTCCTGGGCTGCGCGCTTGACCGTGCGACTGCCTTCGCGGGCCATGCCGTCGGCGTTCTGCGCGGCGCTGGAGGCGTTGGCGGTGTTTTGCGCGACGTTGTGCACCGTGGCCGCCATCTCGTTCATGGCGGTGGCCACCTGCTGCATCTCGTCGCGCTGCTGGGTGGCGCCGCGGCTGGTCTGGACGCTAAAGGCCGAGAGTTCGTCGGCCGCGCTGCTGAGTTGCCCCACGCCGCTGGCGATGCCACCGACCAGCTGCCGCAGGTCATCGGCCATGGCCTGGGTGGTGCGTTGCAGTTCGCCCAGCTCGTCGCGGCGGCTCACCTCGCTGCGCTGGGTAAGATCGCCGGCGGCGACGCGCTTGAGCATGGCCATGGCGGTCGCCAGCGGCTGGGTGATCTGGCGGGTGATCAGCCAGGCGGCGGCGATGCCGATCAGCAGGGCGATCAGGCTGCTCAGCAGCAGCTTGAGCAGGGCGGCCTGGCGCTCGGCGGCGGCGGACTTCAGCTGGCCTTCGCCCAGCTGATCCAGCAACTGCACCAGCTTGTTGCCTTGTTCCTGGAGGCTGGTGACAGCAGTTTGCGCCTGGCGATCCTGGGCGACGATGGATTCGAAGAAGGCGCGGTAGCGCGTCACTTCCTGGATGGCGCTGTAGAGCCGTGCAGCGGTGTCGCCATCGATCTGCGCCTGAGTGGTGCGCAACAGCTTGAGCAGGTCATCCATGGACGCGAGTGTTGCCTGAGCCTTGCCTTCGTCAGGCGTGCCGAGGAAGCGACGGATGTTCAGCCGGACGCCGACCATCTGCGCCTTGATCAGCGCTACGGCCTTCAGGTCGGCCGTACTGTGGCTGCCACCTGGGGTGAAGACCTGCTCGAACAACAGATCCAGGGTCTGGGTGACGCTTTCGGAAACCTGGGTCAGTTCCTTCTGAACGCCGGAACTGGTCTGCCTGGCCTGCTGTAGGGCAGCGAAGCGCTCCTGGTAGGTCTTCATCTCCTGCTGGATGCTGCCCAGGATGGCGACGTTGGCCGGGTTGCTCAGCAGGGTGAGGCCCTTGCCGATGTCTTCCGTCACCCTGGCCAGGGTGGCCTGTTGCAGGGTGGCATTGGCGGCGCTGGGATCGAGCAGGTAGGCCTTTTCGTCGATCCTGACGTTGAGCACGTCGGCCTTGAGCTGACCGCTGTAGCGCGTCTTGTTGATGCGCTCGAGCAGGGTGTTGGCGGTGAGGTAACCGAACAGCGCCACCACCGTCACCATGACCAGCAGGGCACCGAAGCCCAGCGCCAGCTTCTTGGAAATGCCGAGATTGCTCAGCCAGGAGGCTTTGGATACAGACATGGGGATTCCGGAAGAGAGTACGAAGACCCTCTTCATCGGCCGTCCCGATCGATACTTGAAAGCCGCACGTCAGGGCCGCCGGGTGGGCGGCCCTGCTGCCGACGGCCGGTTCCGTCCGCGGCGGTGCCGGCCGGATTCAGGCGGTTTCGCGGCTGTGCACGGGAACGGGCAACTCCAGCTCCAGTACCGAGATCAGCGCATTCTGCTGACGTTCGTTGAGCTGGCGAAAGCGCTGCAGCAGCAGTTGCTCGCTGGCATTGAGCAACTCGTCGTCCGCTTCGACCTGCGGCTGCTCCAGCACCCCGTCCTGTACCAGGCTGCGCTCCAGCCAGGCGACGATCTCGGTGTTCATGCTGTGCCGATGGGAGCGGGCCACGGCGGCGATGCGTTCACGCATCCCGTCGGGCAGGCGGACGACGAACTTTTCCGTGGGAATACCAGCGGGAGCGCGGTGGACGTAGGGCATGGAGGACCTCCAATACGAATGGACTGACGTCAAAGCGCCGACAACAGCAGTCGACCGGCGAAGAAAACCAGCACCAGGCCCATGGTTCGCTCGAACCAGTGGCCCAGGCGCAGGAAGGTCTGGCGAACGCGCGGACTGGAAAACAGCAGGCTGACCAGGGCGAACCAGCCGGCGTTGACCGCGCACATCCACAGGCCATAGAGGCCCTGGACGGTCAGCGGCGTACTGCCGCTGACCACGGTGGTGAAGATGGCCAGGAAGAACAGGGTGGCCTTGGGATTGGTGGCGTTGGTCAGGAAGCCGGTGAGGAAGGCCTTGCCGGGCGACTGCCGCTGCAGGTCGGCCTGCTGCCACTGGCTGTCGTCCAGCGGCGCGGCGGTGGGCTTGCTACGGATCAGGTTGAAGCCCAGCCAGAGGATGTAGGCGCCGCCGACCACCTTGGCGACCCCCAGCAGCCAGGGCGTGGCGTGCATCAGGGCGCCGATGCCGAGCAGGGTGTAGAGCACGTGCACCGAGATGCCGGCGCCGATGCCCAGGGCGGTGCACAGGCCGATCAGGCGCCCGTATCTCACGCTCTGGCGCACGGTCACGGCGAAATCCGGGCCCGGCGCGAGCACGGCGAGGAAGTGGATGGTCGCCAGGGCGAGGAATTCGCTCAGGTAGGGGGACATGTCAGCTCCAGTACGTGAGGGGTTCGGCCGCCCCGCGATAGCCCACGAAGCACGACAGCGACAGCCGTGGCTGGTCGTTGCCGGGCGTCACGGCGTGCATGCGGCGGGAATTGAAGAGAATCAGGTCGCCCGGTTCGGGGCGGATGGTCAGGCAGGGCGGGCCGAGGCGGTCGGGCTCGATGCCGTAGCTGTCGCCGCGCAGGGCGTCGAAGGCCTCCGGCGCCAGCTCGCGCGACCAGAGCTGCAGTTCGCCGCCGACGCTGGGCATGGTCAGGTAGACGTTGCAGGCCAGCTGGGTGATCAGGCTTTCGGCTTCCTCGCTGCCCGGCGCGTCCTTGGCGAAGATGTCGTGGTGGGCGAGAAAGCGTACTCCGGGCTTCACCACCCGTGACAGGCCGACGTACATCTTGCGACCCCAGAGGGTCTGCAGGCGGGCGCCGGCGGGCCAGACCTCGTCGAGGGTGCAGCGCACCAGGTCGATGGGATTGAGATAGGGGCGGCAGCGCCGGCGCAATTCTTCCAGGTTGCTGGCGACGCTGGCGAAGTAGTCGTCCATCTGCGCGCGCTGGTGTTCCGCCTCGTAGAAGGCCATGCCGATGCGGCCGATGCTGGGGGCATTGGTGTAGGTGGCGAAGCCGTTGCCGAGGATCTGCTGGCCGAGGTCGTCGGCCAGCGGGCGCGGCACGAAGCGGCGCACCCGTACCGCCAGCAGGCGTTCTTCGGTGAGGCGGAGCAGGCTCTCGGTGTCGAGAGCGTCGAGTTCGAGCAGCATGGCGCTTCCTTTCTGCGGGTGAGGTGAGCGGTTGATCAGGCGCCAGCCATGTCGTAGCTCACCAGCAGGCGTCCCTTCTTTTCCTTGACGCCCAGGGCGCTCAGGGCGCCGACCGCGCGCAGGGAACGCACGTGGGTCCCGCCGCAGGCATAGCGCGCCACGTCCTCGCCGAAGCGCACCTGGCGCTGGCCATCGGCCTGCACCTCGACGTGCAGCGGCAGGTCGTCTGCCACCAGGGCGTCGAAGTGCGCCTGCAGGGATTCGACGTCCAGGGCGCAGGTATCCTCGCCCGGAATGAATTCGATGCGGCCTTCGCCCGGCCAGTGATGGGCCTTGACCGGCTTCCAGCCATGGGTCTCGCCGATGTGACCGAGCAGATGCCCGGCCGAATGCAGCCGCGAATGCAGCTGGCGTCGGTCTGCGTCGACCCGGGCCAGCACGCGGCCGGGCGCCAGGGGGCGGGTGGTGTGGTGCAGGATGCGGTCGCCGTCCTGGACCACCCGGGTCACCTCGGCGGTACCGATCCAGCCGGTGTCGCTGGGCTGCCCACCGCCCTGGGGATGGAAGGGCGTGGCCAGCAATTCGACGACGTAACCGTCCTCGGCGGCGCTACAGGCGTGGACCTCGACCTCGGCGATCAGGCTGTCGCTCAGAAAATACAGGCGCTCGGTCATACGTCTACTACCTAGAAAACGAGAAACATCCTCATTCTAAAGAGCGCACGCAAGGGTGATAATCCACCCTCTCTCCAAAGGAATTTTGCGCTGTGAGCATAAATCTTCCCCTGCCGCTGCTCAGCGAGATGGCCATTTTCGTGCGGGTGGTGGAGAGCGGCAGCTTCTCTGCGGCGGCCCGTCAGCTCGGTCTGACCCCGTCTTCCACCAGTCGCAGCGTGGCACGCCTGGAGAAGGCCCTGGGCACCCGCTTGCTAAATCGCAGCACGCGCAAGCTGCGGCTGTCGGAGGCGGGGGAGGAGGTCTTTCGGCGCTGCAGCGACATGGTCGGCGCCGCGCGGGCGGTGCTGGAGGTCAGTGGCCAGTTAAACCAGGCGCCGGCCGGCATCGTCCGGCTGTCGGTGCCCAAGGCGGTGGGCAGCACGGTGATCCATCCGCACATGGCCGACTTCCTGCGGCGCTACCCGGCGGTGGACGTGCAGTTGCTGCTGGAAGACCGCTATGTCGATCTGATCGACGAGAACGTCGACCTGGCCATCCGCATCACCGACCGGCCGCCGCCCGGACTGGTGGGCCGCCAGTTGCTGACCATCGAGCACCTGCTCTGCGCCACGCCGCAGTACCTGGCCGCGCACGGTCAGCCCGCCCATCCCCGCGATCTGGCCGGGCACAGCTGCATCTATCTGGCGGAGGAGCCGGCCGATTCGCGCTGGAAATTCCGCCAGGGCGCCAAGGTGGTCCATGTCAATGTGCGCGGGCGCTATGCCGCCAACCACACCGGGGTCCGCCTGGACGCGGTGCTCAACCACATCGGCATCGGCAGCCTGCCGTTGTTCACCGCCCAGGCGGCCTTGGCCCGCGGCGAGATCGTCCAGGTGCTGCCGGAGTGGTCCTTTCTGCCGCATTACCACGGCGGCGCCTGGCTGCTCTATCCGGCGACGCGCCACCTGCCGCCCAAGCTCAAGGTGTTCATCGACTTCCTGGTCGAGCGCCTGGGCGACCAGGCGCTGCGCCCGGGCCAGGGCGCGGCCGCGCTGCCCGAGCAGCGTTTCCAAGAGCTGACCATTGGCAGCTAGGCCACTGCCGGTCGTTATTCGTGATGCTTTTCACAAGTCCTGTTACAACTGGCAGCATTAGGTGAAACGATTCACCTAACGTTTCTCTGCCTGCCGCATCGCGCTTTTCTCTGGGCCATGCTCCCCACGGCCCGCCTGCGCGGGTGGATCGGGTTGCCACCGCGGTCCTTGCCCTGGCAAAACAAGAAAGGATTTCCCCCATGCTCGCTTCTTCACCCTCGCTCGCCGCACCCGTGGCGGCCACCCCGCGCAAGGGGCTGGTCGTGCTCATCGCCGTGATCGCCGCCCTCGGCGGCCTGCTGTTCGGCTACGACACCGGCATCATCGGCGTCGCTCTGCTCGGCCTCGGCCGCGAATTCGCCATGGACGACACTGTCAAGCAGCTGGTGACCGGCGCCATCATCTTTGGTGCCCTGTTCGGCTGCCTCGGTACCGGCCCGATCTCCGACCGCCTCGGCCGGCGCAAGACCATCATCGGCGTGGCCCTGGTGTTCGCCCTGGGCTCGGTGCTCTCGGCGCTGTCGCCCAACGTCACCCTGCTGATCCTGTCGCGCTTCCTGCTCGGTCTGTCGGCCGGCAGCTCCACCCAGATCATCCCGGTGTACATCGCCGAGGTGGCGCCGCCGGAGCACCGCGGCAAGCTGGTGGTGCTGTTCCAGTTCATGGTGGTGTTCGGCATCACCGTGGCCTACTTCACCGGCTTCGCCCTGGACGAGCACTGGCGCTGGATGTTCGGCCTCGGCCTGGTGCCGGCGCTGATCCTGCTGGCCGGCATGACGGTGCTGCCGGAAAGTCCGCGCTGGCTGCTGGTCAAGGGTCGCGAGGCTGATGCCCTGGCGGTGCTGGAGCGGGTCCGCGGCGGCAAGGCCGCGGCCGAGGCCGAACTGGCCGAGATCAAGACCGTGAGTAACGCGCCGGAAGGCAACTGGAGCGATCTGTTCTCGCCGTGGGTGCGACCGGCCCTGCTGGTGGGCGCCGGCATCGCCATGTTCTCGCAGATCACCGGTAACAACGCGCTGATCTACTATGCGCCGACCATCCTCACCCAGGCCGGCTTCTCCGACCAGACCGCGGTGCTGGCCACCGGCTGCAGCACCATCCTGGTGGTGATCATGACCGTGGTCGGCAGCTTCCTGGTGGATCGCATCGGTCGCCGCCGCTACCTGCTGACGCTGATTCCCGGCTCCATCGTCGCCCTGGCGATCATGGGCTACCTGTTCCAGGGCGCCGGTCCCCAGACCGACGTGGAGCGCTGGACGGTGGTGGCCTGCCTGGCCGCCTACCTGATGCTCAATTGCGGTGGCTTCGGCGTCTGCATCTGGCTGATCAACGCCGAGGTCTATCCGCTGTTCGTGCGCGGCAAGGGCGCCAGCGTCGGTGCCTTCAGCCACTGGGGCTTCGACCTGCTGGTGACCCTCACCACCCTGAGCCTGGTGACCAAGCTGGGCGCCGCCCACACCTTCTGGCTCTATGCCGGGATTTCCCTGGTGGCGCTGCTGTTCATCTGGCGCCTGGTGCCGGAGACCAAGGGCAAGAGCCTGGAGCAGATCGAGCACGACCTGCGCGAGCGGCGCTTCTTTCCCTATCAGCGGAAAGGCTGAACGCGGCCTCCAGTGCTAGGGTCGCAACAGGAGCGGAGGTAACCTCCGCTCCTGTTCGCCTGTGCCGGAGTCCTGCCATGCGCCCCCTCACCCTCGACCTCGATCTGCTGGCTGCCGCCCTCGACAGCCGGGAGCGAGGCACCCACTTCCTCGACCTTGCCAGCGGCGCCCTGCGCCTGCTCGACCCGGACGATCTCAGTCTGGAAGAACGCGAGGAACTGGAAGATCCCGAACGCTACCTGCCGCTGCCGCGCCTGACCCAGGAGGACCGCCTGGAACTGCGCGAAGCCTTTCTGCACCAACTGCGCCATCCCCACGCCCAGCCGCTCTTGCGGGCCGCCCTGGAAAGCCGGCGGCCGATCCGGACCTTCGACTACGAACTGGACCTCTTCCCCTCGGTACGCGAGGCCTGGCAGGCCTTTGCCCTGAGTCGTCTCAAGGAGGAAGTGCTGGTGCTGCTGGACGAAGCCGGTCTGGAAGCCCTGCCGGCGGATGGGCGGATGCCGCTGCCGGACGATGTCCCCGAGGGCATCCGGCGGCGATTGGAAAAGGGGCGGGAGCGATAGGGCTCGCCACCCCGATGGTCAGCTGAGCACCTTAGTTTGCCAAAGCGTCCGGCAGCATGCCGGCGCTCCGCATGAGGTCCGGCAATCCTTGCTCTTCGATGGCATAGACGCCACGCTCAGCCTTCCAGATCAATGCCTTTTCCTGCAAGGCAGCCAAGGCCTGCTGCACATTCTGCGCGTAGGCGGTCTCTTGAGCCTGGGCCTCCTTCATGCCGGCAAGCTGCAGCATGTCTACGTACTTGCCGAGGGTGGCCAGCTCGAAAGGCGCATAGTCCTTGCCCTGGACCGCCATCACCTTCAGTACGGCCGCTTGAATCGGTGTGAGACTGCGAATCACTGCCAGGGCGCTCTCGGACATTTCCCTCACATGCTCGTCGACGGCCTGGGCGAAGGCGACATTGCCCACTGCAGCATCATCGATCATCGAGTATTCGAGTACCTCTCGGGCTGCCTGCAGCGCCTCGGGGCGATAGCCCGCTTCGACGAACTTACCCCAGACCACTTCTGGATCAAGGATGAAATCGAGCCTGGACTGCGCGCAGAACCAGTCCACATAGCCTCTGTCGAGATGGGGAAAGTTTACCAGCGGCGCATTGAAGAAGGCTTGATCGCGGCTGTTTCTGAGCATCGCCAGCTTGTCCCGGCTGGAACCGGTGCAGATAAGTCTCAAACCATGATGGTGTGAGCCGTTCAATTCGTCGCGAGCCGCCTTGAGGGCGAAGAGCGTATTGCTGCCCGCCGTGGTGGTCACGGCATGTTGGGCTTCGTCGATAATAAGGGCTATAGGTTTGCCCAGGCTGTCGGAGAGCGCGGCGAGCGCCGCGGCCAGGGTTATGCCCCTGGCTTTGCCGATGCTGCTGGTATCTATCTCGACCCCACCCACCTTGAGTTTCACCACGCCACTTTGCTTGGTCAGCTTGGCGATCAGACCGAGATTGCGTTCGATGGCAACCTGCACTGCCTGGTTGATCAACTCAGCCGGATCGGTTTGTCGATTTGACCAGAGATCAACGTAGATCACCTCGGCACCCGCGAGTTGGAGGGCAGGCGCCAAGTCTTCACGCATGAAGGTGGTCTTGCCGGTTCGCCGTGGCGCTGCCAGAAACAGCCCGGGATGCAGCGGGTCTGCCATGATCTTAGCGGCATAGGTAGTGGCCATGGCGTGTCGGTGATAAAAGCGCTCAGGCATCGACAATTCCCTATTTAAAGGCGATTAAAGTCGATTATAGATCTTTATAGATCTTTATAGATCGTCATCCTGATGCCTGCTCGGTGCTAGTCATGCCCGTGCCGATAGAGCTTGAGCTCCACCATCAGGTCGTCGGTCAGGGTTTCCAGGTGGGCCTGCAGGGCCTCGAGTTCGAGGTCCGCCGGAAGCGCCAGCAGGGCGGTGGCGTGGAACAGCGCCTCGCTGCTCATGGGCGCCGGACGGGTCTCGGTGGACAGGCGCTCGACGTTGACGCCTACCTGATGCAGCGCCCGGGTGATGTCGCGGACGATGCCGACTCGGTCGTTGCCCAGCAGGTCGAGCTGCACCAGCGGCGCGCCCACCGCAGCCGGCTGGCCAGGTTCGCCGACCAGGATGCGCAGGCCGGGAATGGCCAGCTGCTGCAGCGTCTCCACCAGGCCATTGCGCAATTCCGGTTCCACTTCCACCGAGAGGATGCCGGCGAACTGGCCGGCCAGGTGGGCCATGCGGCTTTCCAGCCAGTTGCCGCCCTGGGCGGCCACGCAGTCGGCCAGGGCTTCCACCAGACCGGGGCGATCGGGGGCGATGACGGTCAGGACCAGGTGTTCCATGGTGGGCTCCAGGGCGGGCGGAAGGAGTCTCCAGTCTAGCCCGCCCGATCGCCGCCGGCCTACTGGATGTCTTCGGCTTTGACGATCACCCAGTGCTGGTCCGCGTTCACCGCCACACCGGCCTTGGCCTGGCCTTCGGCGTTGCTCTTCATCATCGCCTCGATCTGAGTGCGGTACTTGGACTTGCGGTCGATCCACAGGTGGATGCCGTTCTTGGCGGCGTCCACGCCCTGGAACAGCATGGGGCCGTCGCTGACCGGGGTGTCGCCGTCGACCAGGATAGGTTTCTTCCAGGGATCTATGTAGGTGAGGATGGCCGCGTATTTGCCGGCGAACCAGGTGGCCGGAGTCCAGAGATAGGGCGTGACCTGCAGCTTCAGGTTGGCCTGGGGATCGTACTTGCCTTCGGCGATCTGCTTGCGGGCGGTGGTCAAGGCACCGGTGGCCGGGTCCTTGAGCAGGGTGGTGACGCCGATGACGTTTTCCGGTTTCACGCCATAGCCATAGCGCGGGTCGGCGGCCACCATGCGCACCAACTCCTCATGGGCGGCGCTGATCACATAGACCTCGATGCCGTTCTCCATCAGCTTGTGATAGAGCTCCTGCTGGCCGGTGAAGGGCTTGGGCGGATTGATCTCCACCGTCTCGATCTTGTCGTCCTTGCCGTAGTAGGTGGCGGGGATCGGCTTGCCGTAGGCCATCAGCTCGTCGACGTAGCCCTTGAGCTGCTGCAGGGTGAAGCCGGAGAACACCTGGGCGACCCAGGGGTAGCAGACCAGGTCGTCGACCTCGCACAGCCGGTAGTAGTAGCTGTTGAGGCTTTCCTTGTGGCCACCGACGTCCTTGAAGGGGATTAGCTTGAGCGAGGGATCCAGGGTGTCGCGGGTCAGCACGCCCTTCATCTCCAGGAAGGGCAGCAGGGCCTCTTCCAAGTCGTAGCGATAGCTGGTGTTGTCCATGTCGAACACCGCGTAGTTGCCCTTATTGGCATTGGCGGCGATCAGGGCGTCGAGCTGGCGGGCGGCATCGGCCGGCCAGTGGGTCAGCTCGGTGGCGGCAGCGGTGAGGCTGAGCAGACCGCCGGCCAGGCCGGCGAGAAGGCGGGGGAGGATGGGCATCGGCGGGCTCCGGCACGGCGACCGCGGTATGCGGTCATCTGGTCTAGACCATAGCAAAAGGTCATGACAGTTCGATGCGCGGAGCGACCTGGGTGGGCGCGAGAGCGGCAGGGCCTGCCGCTCTGCGACAGCCCTGTCAGGCGGTTACGGTCTTGAAGCGCGGCTGGGCGTTGCCCTTGAACAGGGTCAGGGTCGCGACCAGGCCGAGCACGGCGGCCAGGGTCAGCCACATGCCGGGTGCGGCCTTGTTGCCAGTCTCCTGGATCAGCCAGGTGCAGACCATCGGGGTGAAACCGCCGAAGGTCGCGGTGGCCAGGCTGTAGGCCAGGGAGAAGCCGGTGGTGCGCACATGGGCCGGCATCACCTCGGTCAGGGCCACCACCATGCCACCGTTGTAGGTGCCATAGAGGAAGGACAGCCACAGCTCGACCATCAGCAGGCGCGAGAAGCCCGGGGCGTGGGTCAGCCAGATCATCGCCGGGTAGGCGGTGAGGATGGCCAGCACGGTGGCGAAGATCAGCAGCGGACGGCGGCCGACGCGATCGCTCAGGGCGCCCATCACCGGCAGCCAGATGAAGTTGGAGATGCCCACGCAGGCGGTAACGATCAGGCTGTCCAGATCGGTCAGGTGCAACTCGTGACGGCCGAAGGTCGGGGTGTAGGCGGTGATCAGGTAGAAGGAGGCGGTGGTCATGGAGACCATGGCCACGCCCGCCAGCACCACGCCGAAGTTCTGGCCGATGGAGGTCATGGTCTCGCCGAAGGTCGGCCGATGCTTGCGCGCCTCGAACTCGGGGCTCTCTTCCAGGGAACGACGGATGATGAACAGGAAGGGCACGATCAGGCAGCCGATCAGGAAGGGAATGCGCCAGCCCCACTCACCCATCTCGGCGGGCGACAGCCAATGGTTCAGCAGGGCGCCCAGCACGCCGGCGAAGACCACCGCGACCTGCTGACTGGCGGACTGCCAGGAAACGAAGAAGCCCTTGCGCCCGGGGGTGGCGATTTCCGACAGGTAGACGGACACACCGCCCAGTTCGACGCCGGCGGAGAAGCCCTGCAGCAGGCGGCCGAGCAGCACCAGCAGCGGCGCGGCGACGCCCAGGGTGGCGTAGCCCGGCACCACGGCGATCAGCAGGGTACCCAGGGCCATCAGCGCCAGGGTGACGATCAGGCCGTGGCGACGGCCGTGACGGTCGATGTAGGCGCCGAGGAAGATGGCCCCCAAGGGGCGCATCAGGAAGCCGGCGCCGAAGGTCGCCAGCGACAGCATCAGGGAGGCGAGTTCGTTGTCGCCGGGGAAGAACGTCTTGGCGATGGCCGTGGCATAGAAGCCATAGACCATGAAGTCGTACATTTCGAGGAAGTTTCCGCTGACGACGCGGAAGACGGATTTGGCTTTCGAGGTGGTGGCCATGACTGCTAGCTCGGATTGAGTTTGTTATAGGAGACAGCTCGCGCAGGGCGCCCAGACCTCTCGCGGGTGGGTCGCGCTATCTGTAACCTTATGTGTTGCAAAAGCGCGCTGGCAAGCTGAATCGGACCGGAACCCCCGAATTTCATGGATTTGAAAGGTTGCTGAAAGGTTCGCGACATTACGTCTGGAAATTATTGTCCAGTTGACACGTTGTCGCAGCTCAGGTGGCGAGCATTTGCCAGAACGCCGCCCCGACGCCGGCCAGACTTTCCCCGGCGATGAGGCCGGCCGCGGCGGCCAGGGCGAAGCGCTCGGCCAGGCCCGGCGCCCGCCAGCGCACCAGGGCGGTGAGCAGGGCGCCCAGGGTCATCATCAGCGCCACCGAGGCCGGCAGAATGAAGGCCAGCCCCAGGGCCGCCGAGCTGGGCAGCCAGTGCGCGCGGCGGTCGGGCAGCAGGGCTTCGGCCAGGCCCAGCAGCAAGCCGACCAGGGCGCCCAGGACGATACCCAGGCGCATGGCGCCATCGAGGGCACCCAGGCCCTGGGTCAGGGTCTCCGCCACCGCCTTCCACTGGGCCACCGCCGGTGCCGGCCAGGCGGCGCTGAGCAGCAGCGCCTGGGGATCGGGAATCAGCAGGCGGTAGGTGAGCACCCCGGTCACCGCGCCCAAGGCGATGCCCAGGCACTGGGCGACCACCTGCTTGGCCGGGGTGGCGCCGATGGCCTGGCCGACCTTGAAATCGTTCATCAGGTCGGTGCTCTGACCCGCCGCGCCGCCGGCGGTATTGGCGCCCATGAGGTTGATGTTGACCTGCCCGGGAGCGGCCAGGCCGAAGGTCAGCTGCGATAGCTGGCCGATGGCACCGATGGGCGGGATGCCGGTGGCGCCGACCACCCGCGCGGCCATGGCGGCGAGAAACAGCGCCAGGGGCAGGGCCAGCAGCGCCAGCCAGGGATCGATGCCGAACAGCCGCACCTGCAGCAGCACCACCAGCAGAGCCGCCACCAGCAGCAGCGCCAGCGGCCAGGCGCGCGGCCGCCGCCAGCCCTGGCGACGGCGTTCGGCGCGGGGCAGGGTGATCAACCGCACGGCCAGCGCAGCCAGGGTGGCGCTGACCATCAGGCTTACCCCGGGCCAGAGCAGCCATTGCACCAGGAAGGCGTATTGCGGACCGCTGGCGCCGGCCGGCAAGGCGGCGACACCGCTGGCCAGCAGCCAGGGCGCCACCGCGCCCCAGGCCAGCAGGGTGCCGAGCAGCAGCGACAGTCCGACCCTCAGGCCGATGATGCCGCCGAAGCCGAGCAGCAGCAGCGAGGGATCGAAGCTGAAGGTCAGGCGCTCCAGGGCCGGCGAGGGCGCGACTCGTGGCAGCGTCCAGGCGAAGCTGTCCACCAGCTTGACCGCCGCCGACAGCGCCAGGGCGCCCAGCAGCACCCGCAGGCGGCTCAGAGCTTCGGCACCGCTGGCGTAGACCTGGCGCAGCGCTTCCAGGGTGGCCAGGCCCTCGGGGAATTTCAGACTGGCATCGGCCAGCAGCAGGGGCCGCAGATACCAGGCCACCCAGATGCCGAGAAAGCTCACCGCGAACACCCAGCCCATCAGCGGCAGGGTCGGCAATTGCTGGCCGGTCAGCAGGGTGTAGGCAGGGATGGGCGCGACCAGACCGCCGGAGACGATGCTGGCCGCCGCCGAGGCCACGGTCTGGTTGATGTTGCTCTCGTGCAGCGTCCAGCCCGGTTGCTGCAGGCGGCGACCCAGGCGGTGCCAGAGGCCGTAGCTCACCAGCAGGGCGATGATCGACATGTTGAACGACCAGCCGATCTTGAGGCCGGCATAGACATTGGCCGGGGTCAGCAGGATGCCCAGCAGCGCCCCGGTGAGCAGCGCCCGGGGGCTGAGTTCGCGCGCCACGAGCAGCGGCAGGTCGGTTGCGGCGGCGTTGGCAGTGGGCAAGAGGGCCTCCTCGGTCAGGCGATCATGGCGTGGTCAGGGGACTCCCGGGCGCGGCGGTTGGTTCGCGCCCTCAGGGGTGGCGCCCGGTCCAGGTCTGGCGCAGGGCCTCGATCAACTGGCGCAGGCCGGGCGGTGGCTGGCGCCGACTCGGGTAGTAGATGCACAGCGGCGCGCCGGGCGAGGCCCAGTCGGGCAGCACCTGCTCCAGGCGACCGTCGCGCAATTCGTCGGCCACCCGCCACTCCAGGCAATAGGCCAGGGCCAGGCCGTCGAGGGCGACCTGGATCGAGGTCTCGGTCTCGTTGACCGTGAGCGGGCCGGGCACGTCGATCGTCCGGGTGCTGGCGCCGCTGCCCAGCTCCCAGCGATAGAGGGCGCCGTTGCCCAGCCGCAGGCGCACGCAGCGATGCTCGGCAAGCGCCTCCGGCTGCTGCGGTCGGCCGTGACGGTCGAGGTAGGCGGGGGCGCCCACCACGATCCAGCGCAACTCGTCGGTGAGCGGCAGGGCCACCATGTCCTGGGGCACGGTGTCGCCATAGCGGA
This sequence comes from Pseudomonas sp. BAV 4579, assembly GCF_009765395.1. Lineage (NCBI taxonomy): Bacteria > Pseudomonadati > Pseudomonadota > Gammaproteobacteria > Pseudomonadales > Pseudomonadaceae > Pseudomonas > Pseudomonas sp. BAV 4579. The sequence goes on from NZ_WHOV01000120.1 coordinate 18,536, forward strand.
TGCCGGCGTCGAGGCCGTCGGCGACGATGTCCACCGGACGATCCTCGACGCTGATGTCCAGTTGCAACTGCGGATAGGCGGCCAGCAGCCGGGGCAGGGTCGGGGTCACCAGCAGCCGCGCCGCATCGCGCGGCACGCTCAGGCGCAGGCGCCCGACCGGGGCGTCGCGGTGCTGGTCCAGCTCGCCCAGGGCCTCGCCGATGAGGGCGAAGCCCTGTTCAAGCTTTTCCGCCAGCGCCGCGCCGGCCAGGGTCGGCACCACCGAGCGGCTGGTGCGATTGAGCAGCTTGACCCCCAGCCGGGTCTCCAGCTGGCGCAGGGCATGGCTCAGCGCCGAGGTGGTGACGCCCAGTTCGATGGCGGCCTGGCGAAAGCTGCGCCGCCGGACCAGGGCGACGAAGACATTGAGATCGGCCAGTTCGCCGCGATTCAGGGTCGGCATGCACAATCCTCGCGCGATAAGAGCCTGTTCAAAGTCTGCTACGCGTCGGCCAAACAGCGTTGAAAATGCCTTCGGAACGCTCATTTACCATTCGTAAACTCCGCTTCCTCAGGCATTTTCGCCTTGTTTGTCTCTAGCTCGCGAGCCTTTGAACAGG
>NZ_WHOV01000121.1:0-3485 GCF_009765395.1 Pseudomonas sp. BAV 4579
CGCTGGCGGGGCGCACCGGGGCGGGATCCAGCTGGTTTGGCGGGGTCACGCCGGGCGGCGGAATGGCAGGGATCATGACGGGGACCTCGAATTCGCGGACTGCGGCAAAGAGCGCGTTAGGCTTCTGACTCCGCTTTCGCTAAAATAGCCGGCTTTTTGATAGCTGGAGAGAAGCTTCCACATGGCGTCGCATCAACCGGGACAACGCTGGATCAGTGACAGTGAGGCCGAACTGGGCCTGGGAACCATCCTGGCCCTGGACGGGCGCCTGCTCACGGTGCTCTATCCAGCCACCGGTGAGACGCGCCAGTATGCCCAGCGCAACGCCCCGCTGACCCGGGTGCGCTTCGCCCCGGGCGACGAGGTGACTCACTTCGAGGGCTGGAAGCTCACCGTGCGCGAGGTGTCCGAAGCGGACGGCCTGCTGACCTACCACGGCTTCACCGCCGAGCGCGAGGCACGCAGCGTGCCCGAGGCCCAGCTGTCGAACTTCATCCAGTTCCGCCTGGCCAGCGACCGCCTGTTCGCCGGACAGATCGATCCCCTGCCCTGGTTCGGCCTGCGCTATCACACCCACGAGCACCGCAACCGCCTGCTGCAGTCCAGCCTCTGGGGCCTCGGCGGCACCCGCGCCCAGCCGATCCCGCACCAGCTGCACATCGCCCGCAGCGTGGCCGACCGGGTCGCCCCGCGCGTCCTGCTGGCCGACGAGGTGGGCCTGGGCAAGACCATCGAAGCCGGCCTGGTGATCCATCGCCAGCTGCTCAGCGGTCGCGCCAGCCGCGTGCTGATCCTGGTTCCGGAAAATCTCCAGCACCAGTGGCTGGTGGAGATGCGCCGCCGCTTCAATCTGGAAGTGGCGCTGTTCGACGCCGAGCGCTTCATGGCCAGCGAAGACGGCAATCCCTTCGAGGACGCCCAGCTGGCGCTGGTCTCCTTGGACTGGCTGGTGCGCGACGAAAAGGCCCAGGATGCCGCCTTCGCCGCCGGCTGGGACCTGCTGGTGGTCGACGAAGCCCACCACCTGGTCTGGCACCCCGAGGGCGCCAGCCGCGAATACAGCCTGATCGAACAACTCGGCGAGGTCATCCCCGGCGTGCTGCTGCTCACCGCGACCCCCGAGCAACTGGGCCAGGACAGCCACTTCGCCCGTCTGCGCCTGCTCGACCCCAGTCGCTTCCATGACTTCGCCGCCTTCCAGCAGGAGTCCCAGCACTACCGCCCGGTGGCCGAAGCCGTGCAGGAACTGCTCGACGCCGGCGCCCTGAGTCCGGCGGCCCAGGACGCCATCGGCGGCTTCCTCGGCCAGGAAGGCGAGGCCCTGCTGGCGGCGGCCGCAGCCGGCGACGCCGACGCCCGCGCGCGCCTGGTGCGCGAGCTGCTGGATCGCCATGGAACCGGTCGCGTGCTGTTCCGCAATACCCGCGCCGCGGTCAAGGGCTTTCCCGAGCGCGAGCTGCATGCCCACGCCCTGCCCTTCCCGGATGCCTACCTGGACGAGGGCGTCATGCCCGGCCAGTCGCTGCAGCCGGAGACCGAATTCGCCCCGGAAGACGATAATGATCGCTGGTGGCGTCACGATGGCCGCGTCGAATGGCTGATCGACACCCTCAAGGCGCTCAAGCCGCACAAGGTGCTGGTCATCTGTGCGCGCATGGAAACCGCCCTGGATCTGGAAGACGCCCTGCGGCTGAAGTCCGGCATCCCCGCCACGACCTTCCACGAAGGCATGAGCATCCTCGAACGCGACCGCGCCGCCGCCTACTTCGCCGACGAGGAATTTGGCGCCCAGGTGCTGATCTGCTCCGAGATCGGCAGTGAAGGCCGCAACTTCCAGTTCGCCCATCACCTGGTGCTGTTCGACCTGCCGGCCCACCCGGACCTGCTGGAACAGCGCATCGGCCGTCTCGACCGGATCGGCCAGCGTCACACCATCCAGCTGCACGTGCCTTATCTCGAAGGCAGCCGCCAGGAACGCCAGTTCCAGTGGTACCACCAGGCGCTGAACGCCTTTCTGGCCACCTCGCCGACCGGCAGCGCCCTCCAGGCGCGCTTCGCCAGCGAGCTCGACGAGCAGCTGGCCGGTGGCGACGACGCCACCTGGCAGGCGCTGCTGGAACAGGGTGCCCAGGCGCGCGCCGCGCTGGAGACGGAACTGCACAACGGTCGCGACCGTCTGCTGGAACTCAATTCATCCGGTGCCGGCGCCGGCGAGCAGCTGGTCGAGGACATCCTCGACCAGGACGACCAGTTCGCCCTGCCGATGTACATGGAAGAGCTGTTCAACGCCTTCGGCATCGACAGCGAGGACCACTCCGACAACGCCCTGATCCTCAAGCCCAGCGAGAAGATGCTCGACGCCGGCTTCCCCCTCGGCGACGACGAAGGCGTGACCATCACCTACGACCGCAACGTGGCCCTGGTCCGCGAAGACATGCAATTCCTGACCTGGGAGCACCCCATGGCCCAGGGCGGCATGGACCTGGTGATGTCCGGCTCCATGGGTAACACCGCCGTGGCGCTGATCAAGAACAAGGCGCTCAAGCCGGGCACCGTGCTGCTGGAGCTGATCTACATCAGCGAGGCGGTGGCGCCGCGCGCCCTGCAACTGGGTCGCTACCTGCCGCCGCTGGCGATCCGCTGCCTGCTGGACGCCAACGGCAACGACCTGGCTGCCCGGGTGGCCTTCGAGACCCTCAACGATCAGTTGGAAAGCGTGCCGCGTACCAGCGCCAACAAGTTCGTCCAGGCCCAGCGCGACTCCCTGGCCAAGCTGATCGGCGGGGGCGAAGACAAGGCCCTGCCCCGCCACGAGGAACGCGTCGCCAAGGCCCGCCAGGCCTATGTGTCGGGTATGGACGAGGAAATCGCCCGCCTGGAAGCCCTGCGCGCGGTCAATTCCAGCGTCCGCCAGGACGAGATCGATCGCCTGCGCCAGCAGCGCGAAGAAGGCCTGACCTACCTGGACAAGGCCTCGCTGCGCCTGGAAGCCATTCGGGTGCTGGTGGCGGGCTAAGCCGGTCACACTGTTGGGCTTCGCTGGCGCTCAACCCAACCTACGAGACTCGCGCCTGGGCGTGACCTTGTAGGTTGGGTTGAGACAGCTCCATCGTCGAAGCCCAACGGACAGAGTCGAACCTGTCGCCTTGGACCTCGCTGGCGCTTAACCCAAGCTACGGAACCGCTGACGCCGTAGCGTGGAAAACGGCGCAGCCTTTTCCACTGGGCTTTGTAGCGAGGCGCGCCCTCACCCCAACCCTCTCCCGAGGGGAGAGGGGCTATCCGAGCGAGCGCTCCGCTTCATCAGCCCCAGCAAACTCGTGATCGATCGCCGCGCCCGGCGGTAGGTTGGGTTGAGACGGCTCCATCGTCGAAGCCCAACAGACAGAGTCGAACCCACCGCGCTGGGCGTCGCTGACGCTCAACCCACGCTACGGAACTGCGGACGCCGTAGCGTGGAAAACGGCGCAGCCTTTTCCACTGGA
>NZ_WHOV01000122.1:0-5030 GCF_009765395.1 Pseudomonas sp. BAV 4579
AGCAAATGACTGTTAATCATTGGGTCCCTGGTTCGAGTCCAGGTCGCGGAGCCAAAATCTGAAAAGCCCGTAGCGGGTGACCGCTACGGGCTTTTTCATGGGCGCGATTTGCTGGCTACCTGAGCCGGGCAGAAGCCCTAGGCGTAGTGCCCTTGGCGCCCGGGAAGCGGGCAACTGCGGTGCAAGGCTTCCAGATCCCAGGGTTTGGGCAGAAAGGTTGCCCGCGCCGCGCGAGCGGGATTGTCCTCGCAATAGCCCGAGGTGATGACGATGGGCAGATTGGCCTGCCGCCCACGCGCCTGCAGCGCCAGATCGACGCCACTCAGGGTTCCCGGCATGCGCACATCGGTGAAGAGCAGATCCAGCTGCGGCTGCTCGTCCTGCAGAAAGGCACAGGCCGCATCGGCGCTGCCGAAGGCATGCACCTGATAACCCCAGCCCTCGAACAGCTCCTGCAGCAGATCCAGTAGGACGGGCTCATCTTCGGCGACCAATACGCGCTGGCGATTCATGAGCGGATCCTGTGGTGGTGAAGACGTAATCGTTTGACCATAAGGTTTCGCTTCCGTCCTGGCTTGTACGACCAAGGGCACTCTGTACAAGAAAAAGCCTCTGGCTCACCCAAAGTCAGCAATTTTGCTCGGGAAGGTGCAGGCCTTGTACAGGAAATCGCCGTCGAGCCGGGCGCAGCCACCTTTGGTGCCACCATCCGCCCAAGCGAGACGGCTTTGCGTTAAGCTTGCGCCGCCGCCGTCTACCCCGCAGGTCAGAGCCTTGGATCCGTCGTCTCGTCGTCACTGGATCAGCGATCTCAGCAGCAGGATCCGCGCGCGCCCGGCACTGGCCTACAGCCTCGCCCTGCTGGCGTTCGCCCTGGCCCTGGCGGCACGCTTCGCCCTGGTGGACGTCCTGATGCAGGGCTTTCCCTACCTGACCTTCTTTCCCGCCGTCATCCTGACCGCCTTCTTCTGCGGCAGTCGCGCCGGCACCCTGTGTGCCGTGCTGTCCGGACTGGCCGCCTGGTACTTCTTCATTCCGCCGGGCTGGACCTTCGACGTAGGGCCCCAGGGTGCCCTGGCCCTGGCCTTCTATGTGGTCATCGTCAGCGTCGACATCGTGCTGATCCATTACATGCACACGGCCAGCGCCCGGCTGCGCGCCGAACAGCAGGTGATCCACGACCTCTACAACGTCCAGACGACGATGTTCCAGGAGTTGCAGCACCGGGTCGCCAACAACATCCAGTTCATCGCCTCCCTGCTCATGCTGCAGCAACTCAAGCTTCCCGGCGACAGCCAGGCGTCCCAGGCCCTGGAAGAAGCCCGTTCGCGACTGGAGAGCATTTCGCGCATCCACCGGCGCCTGCACGACCCCGCCGACGCCGATCAGCCGGTGGCCCATCACCTGCAGTTGCTGACCAGTGATCTGCTTGCCGCCGCGGGCCAGGCCAATGTCTCCTGCGCCATCACCGCCGAACCGCTCAACTTCGACCTGCCCCGCCTGACCACCCTGTCGATGCTGGTGGCGGAGGTGGTGACCAATTCCCTCAAGCACGCCTTCGACGCCGGCCAGCGTGGCCTGATCAGCATCAGCCTGCAGCGCGGCGACGATCAGCGACTGCTGTTGCGGATCGCCGACAACGGTCGGGGCATGCCGCCGCAATTCAATCCGCGTACCAGCCAGCGCCTGGGCTTCAAGATCATCAAGAGCCTGGCCGAACAGCTCGGTGGCGAGGCGCACTACCGCAACGACCACGGTACCGTGGTCGAGGTACAGCTGGCAGCCTAGGGCAAGGACTCCACGCAGGCCGGGCTAAAACCCTATACAATGCGCGGCTTTTCCAGCCAGGTACCCCGCCATGACCGCTTTGCCGCCCTGCCCCCTCTGCGCATCCGAATACACCTACGCCGATGGCGACCAGCTGATCTGCCCGGAATGCGCCCATGAATGGACGCCCGGGGACGTCGGTACCGCGGCTGAAGCCAAGGTGATCCGCGATGCGGTCGGCAATCCCCTGCAGGACGGCGATACCGTCAGCGTGATCAAGGATCTCAAGGTCAAGGGCTCGTCGCTGGTGGTCAAGGTCGGCACCAAGGTCAAGAACATCCGCCTGGTCGACGGCGATCACGACATCGACTGCAAGATCGATGGCATAGGTGCGATGAAGCTCAAATCCGAGTTCGTCAAAAAGGTCTGATCGTCGTGCCGGGGTGTTCCCTGGCGGAGCGATGCCCTACCCTTGAGGCTCTTTCCCTCCTGCCAAGGACTCTCCATGTCTCAGCGCTTCCTCCGCTCGGCCCTGTTCCTCGCGCCCCTGCTGCTCGCCGGCCAGGCCTTCGCCCAGTCGGCGCCTGCCAACGCCCAGGAACCCCAGCCGTCAGTCTCGGAGAAGTATGGCGACTGGCAGGTGATCTGCCGCATCGCCCGCAACGCGGACCGCTCCGCGCAGCTGTGCGCCATCACCCAGCAGAAGGACAGCGCCAAGGGCCAGCGCATGCTGGTTACCGAGTTGCGCCCCAATCGGGAAGGCGTGGACGGCATCCTGGTGCTGCCCTTTGGCGTGGCGGTGACCAAGCCGATCTCGCTGCAGATCGACAAGCGCAGTCTGGAGAATCGGCCCTTCCACACCTGCATCCCTCAGGGCTGCGTGGTGCCGGTGGAATTCGTCGGTGACGTCTTCAAGCAGCTGCAGCGCGGCGGTCGCCTGACCGTGACCACCCCGGTCGCCAACGGCGAGACCGCCAGCGAAAGCCTGTCGCTCAAGGGCTTCTCCAAGGCCTATGACCGCGCCAAGGAACTGACCAAGCCGCTGTAAGGATCGCTAGTCTGGCAAGGGCGCTGCCGGGTGCTGCGCCGTGCCGCTGGCGGCGGCACGCTCCACGGCGGCCACCAGCGCTAGGGTATGGGCGGCATCCTCGGCGCTCACCAGGGGGTCCTCTGCTCCCCGCGCGACCCGCACGAAGTGCTCCAGCTGCAGCCGCAAGGCCTCGTCCGGGGCCGCGGCCCGCAGCTCCGTCGCGAGCGGCTGGTGCCAGCCGGCGCCCGCCTCGGCATAGCGCCAGAGACGTAGCTGCGGCACGCTCAGGGCGCCTTCGGTGCCGGCGAAGAGGTAGCAGGACTGGTCCGGCTGGTGGGGATAGACCGGATTCTCGCCACTGGTGAGCTCCCAGCTCCAGGGCGCGACGGCGCCGTCACTGGCGGTGAGACTGCCCAGGGCGCCGCTCTCGAATTGCAGGCTGATCACGACGCTGTCGGCATTGGCGTAGCCGCGCAGGGCGTTGTCGGCGAAGGCCTGGACCTGGCGCACCTCACCGCAGAGATGACGCAGCAGATCGAGGTCGTGGATCAGATTGGTAAGCAGCATCCCGGCCCCCGCTTCGCGGCGCCAGGCACTCGCGAAATAGCTCTCGGGCTTCTGCAGTTGCCACAGCGCGGTGACGGTAACCAGGCGGCCAAGCACACCTTTGCGCAACAATTCATGAGCCCTGGCGATCAGCGGATTGTGGCGACGATGATGCCCGACCAGCAGTGGTACGCGCCGGTCGCGCTGGGCGTGCAGCAGCCGAGCCACCTCTGCTGACGTGGTCCCAACGGGCTTCTCCAGCAGCAGCGGGATGCCCAGTTCCAGACAATCCAGGGCGGTGGCCACATGCAGCGCATTGGGATTGGCGACGATCACCGCTTCCGGGCGCACGCTTTCCAGCAGCTGGCGATGATCGCGAAAATGCGGCACGGCCCATTGCGCGGCGAGTTCGGCCGCCCCCGGATCGGGATCGGCCAGGCCGCACAGCCGGGCGCTCGGCACGGATTGAAGATGATGCAGGTGCTGGCGGCCCATGTTGCCGGCACCGATGAGGGCGATGCGCAAGGCAGCGACCATGAGAGAACCCCTTGTTATGGTTGTCGAGGTCGCTCGACTCTAAGGGACGCCCGGTCGAAGGCGCTACTGCACCGGCAGGAAATTGATGAACAGCAGACTCTGGGCGTAGTTGACGCCGATGCGCCGATAGCGCTCGTCCAGCAACTGGGCGAGCAGGTCCAGCCGGGCGACGATCTTGCCGAACTCGGTGGCGAAGCTGAGGTTGCTGCCCTCCTCCGAGATCTCGTTGGCGAACAGCAGCGGTTCGCCCTCGGCGTTCTTCCGCTGGCCGAGCAGCCAGGTGGCCTTCTCGATGTTGCGGGCTGCATTGTTGACGAAGCGCGCATTGACCACATCGGTGATGTAGAACTCGGTGCGATTGCCGTGGGCCGCGATGATCATGCTGCCGATGGCATAGATGAAGGCGCCGACGCGGTCGCCGCGGTAGTCGTCGCCGAGCACGTAGCTAAGGGCCGCCACGTCCTTGCGGCCGCCCAGCGCAGGCAGGCTGCGCTGCTGCTCGATGGCCAGGCGGATCTCGCGCTCGGCGCTGGCGGCATCGGGCAGGCCGGTCTTCTTCCATTCGGCCGGATTGCGCAGGTAGAGCTTGTTCATCAGCCGGTAGAGACTCTGCAGATTGGCCTGCAAGGCGAGGGTAGCCATGCGGTCGGAGCTGGTCTGCAGGAATTCGCTGGGGCGGGTCTTGCCGAATTGCCGGGCAATGTCCTGGGCGGACTGGCTGGTGCATCCGGTCAGGCTCGCGAGCAGGAGGCCAATCACACACCCGAGACGGGCGACGGCTGTGAAGGTAAGGGCAGGCATGGGGGCTTCGGCGGCTGAGGGCAGCCGAAGGGTAAGGCCTTCCCTGGCCGGCCTGCTGTGCGGCAGGCCAAGGAATGGACCTTTTCGAGCCTATTCAAAGGCTCGCGAGCTAGCGACAAACAAGGCCTAGGCGGCCCCGCGAAAATGGCTGAGGAAGCGGATCGGACCCGCGCTCGGGTTTACAAGTAGTAAATGAGCATTCCGACCGGGCTGGCGACCCAGGGCATTCTCAACGCCGTTTGGCCGACGCGTAGCAGCTTTTGAATAAACTCAGCCATTGCTGGGGAAGGCAAACTGCGAAGCCTCCTGGGCCTCGCGCTGCGGCCAGCGCTGGGTGATGGTCTTGCGC
>NZ_WHOV01000123.1:0-8439 GCF_009765395.1 Pseudomonas sp. BAV 4579
GTATAAGAGACAGCCGGTGACCACCGCCACCCGCCCGGCCAGGGGCTGGCCGTTCACGGACGACCTCCCAGCCGGCGTACGCGAATGTCCGCCTGCTCCTTGTGCCCGGAGAAATGCTCCAGGGCGCAGAGCCGCGAACACACCTCGCCAATGGCCACGCTGGCGGCATCGGTGAGGATGCGCTGGTAGGTATGGGTCTTGATGAACTTGCCGACCCAGAGCCCGCCGGTATAGCGACCCGCGCCCTGGGTCGGCAGCGTGTGGTTGGTGCCTATCACCTTGTCGCCATAGGCCACGTTGGTACGATGGCCGAGGAAGAGCCCGCCGTAGTTGGTCATGCGCGCGAGGAACCAGTCCGGGTGACGGGTCATGACCTGCACGTGCTCGGAACAGATCCGTTCGGACTCGGCGAGCAACTCCTCGTCGGTGTCGCAGAGGATGATCTCGCCGTAGTCCCGCCAGGCCTGGCTGGCGATGGGCGCGGTGTCCAGCCGGGCGAGCACCTGCTCGATGGCCGCTGGCAATTCATCGGCGATGCGGGCGCTGCTGGTGAGGCAGACCGCCGGCGAGGTGGGGCCGTGCTCGGCCTGCCCGAGCAGATCCACCGCCACCAGTTCGGCGTCCACACTGTCGTCGCAGATCACCAGGGTCTCGGTGGGACCGGCGAAGAGATCGATGCCGACGCGACCATAGAGCTGGCGCTTGGCTTCGGCGACGTAGGCGTTGCCGGGACCGACCAGCATGTCCACCGGGGCGATGCGCTCGGTCCCCAGGGCCATGGCCGCCACGCCCTGAACGCCGCCCATCACGTAGACCTCGTCGGCGCCGGCCAGGGCCATCGCGGCAACGATCTCCGGCGAGGGCTTGCCGGCGAAGGGTGGCGCGCAGGCGATCACCCGCTTGACCCCGGCCACCTTGGCGGTGAGGACACTCATGTGCGCCGAGGCCAGCAGCGGATACTTGCCCCCGGGGATATAGCAACCCACGGAATTGACCGGAATGTTGCGATGCCCCAGCACCACGCCGGGCAGGGTTTCTACCTCGACGTCGCGCAGCGACAACAGTTGCACCTGGGCGAAGCGACGGATCTGCGCCTGGGCGAATTCGATGTCGGCGATCGCCTGGGGCGAGAGGCTGTCGATACAGGCCTGGATCTGTTCGGGCGAGAGGCGAAAATCCTCCGGGGCCCACTTATCGAAGCGCTCGGAGTACTCGCGCAGGGCGGCATCCCCGCGTTGCTCAATGGCACTGAGGATCTCTTCCACGGTGGTACGGACCTGGGCGTTCAGTTCGGCCTTGGCCGCGGCGGGTCGGCCCTGTTTGAGTTGCCGGATCATGTGCAGCTCCTGTTCGGAAAGGTGAGGAAAACTATCGCCAGTGAATCAGCGGCTGACCCGCCACCGGCGCGCGGAAATAGGGAATACGGGTGCCCTGCAGGCTACCGAGGTAGACGGTGCACAGGTCGGGACCGCCAAAGGTGAGGCTGGCTAGCCAGGGCGCCAGGGTGCCGCGCGCGGCCTGCATGATGTCGGGGGTCAGGGTCTTGTCGGCGTAGTGCCGATTGAGACGCGCGGTGGCCTGGGCATCGCCGTCGTCGAGCAGCGTCAGCACCTCGCCCTCGGGGGTCAGGGCGATCAGCTTGTCGCTCATCACCAGGGTCACCCAGAGGTTGCCGTAGGTATCGAAGGCGAACCCATCCGGAAAACCTTCCAGCTCGGCGGGGCCGTACACCTCGCGCTCGCTAAGCGAGCCATCGGGACGCAGCCGCAGCCGGGAAATGCGCTTGACGTTGCTCTCCACCACATAGAGCCACTCTTCGCGATCATCGAAGCGGATCTCGTTGGTGCCGCCGAAGCCCTCGGCGACGATGCGGATGCCCTGCTCGTCGATCACGCCGATGTAGCCATCCAGCACGCCCGAGTTGATGGAATCGGTCCAGGGCTGCTGGGTGGTGGTGACGGTGAACCAGATTCGCCCACGGGAGTCGCGCAGCGGGAAGTTGGTCTTGCCCAGCGGACGGCCAGCGAGATGGTCATGCAGCACCGTCAGCTGGCCGTGGCGATCGAGTCGCTCGATGCGGTCCAGCCCCCAGTTGCAGATGATGAAGTCGCCTTCGGCGGTCAGCGCCAGGCCATTGGGCAGCGAGGCGCCCTGGGACTGCACGTAGCGTTGCTGGAAATCCACCGGCGCGCTGGCCGGGGCATTCGGTGCCAGGAGCTGCTGATTGCCGTCCGGATCGATACGCATCACGCCACCGCGGGCGTCGGCGCTCCACAGGGTTCCGTCGGGCTGGGCGATGATGCATTCGGGACGTTGCAGATCCTGGCCGACGAACTGGATGCTGGCGCGGTCGACCTGCCAGCCCTTGAGGGGATTGCTTGCCATGCTGAGGTCTCGTGCTGAGCCGGATGTCGGGCGCGGGGCCGCGACACGGCAGGAGGTCGCCGGGGCGACGGGGGTCTAGCGAGGCTGCGCGGTCGCTTGGACGGGCTGGAGATTGCGTGCGGCGAAGGACCTGCCGAGGGATGGCGAGAGACGGAACGGTGTCATGGGTAGCTCCCGAATTCTTGTTGTTGTCCGCCGCGTGAGCGGCTGTGATTCGACGGTATGCAGCCCGCAGGTATTTGAGAAATCGTTTGTTGACATACGAGGCATAAGCGCGCTGGATTGATGCCTGGCACCCCATCGCCCACAACAACAGCCCCGGACCGCACCGGAGCCAGGAGTAGCCCATGCGTTTCTATGGTCTGGATCTGAACCTGCTGGTGGTGCTCGATGAGCTACTGGTCGAGCAGAACATCACCCGCGCCGGCGAGCGGCTGTTCCTAAGCCAACCGGCCACCAGTGCCGCCCTCGCCCGGCTGCGCGAGTATTTCCAGGACGAATTGCTGGTACAGAACGGGCGCAAGATGGTCCGCACGCCCAAGGCGGAGGCGCTCAGCCAGCCGATCCGTGACCTGCTGATCCAGCTGCGCTCCACCCTGGACAACCGCCACCCGTTCGACCCGGCGCAGTCGCAGCGCAAGTTCGTACTCATGGCCTCGGACTACATCAGCACCGTGCTGCTGCCCCAGGTCAGCCAAAGACTCAACGAACTCGCGCCGCACGCCAGCCTGGAAATTATCCCGCCCAACGACAATCCGCGGGAGATGATCGAGCGTGGCCATGTCGATCTGCTGGTGCTGCCTTCCACCCACCTTACCGAGGAGCACCCCAGCCAGATCCTGTTCGAGGATAGCTTCGTCTGCATGGTCTGCCGGGACCATCCAGAGGTGGGCGAGAGCCTTTCCTTCGAGCAATACAAGCACCTGGGCCATGTGCTGGCCCGCTGGGGGCTACAGCGCATCCCGTCCGTGGATGAGTGGTTTCTCAATCGCTACAACTCCGAGCGCCGCGTGGAAGTCATCACCAATGCCTTCAGCAAGATGCCGACCTTCCTGCCCGGTACCCGCCGCGTCGCCACCATCCACCTCCGCCTGGCCGAACAATGCGCCCGAGAATTGCCGCTCAGGATCCTGCCGGTACCCTGGGATGCGCCCCCCTTGGTTATGGCGATGCAGTGGAACCGTCACCAGCAACACGACCCCGGACTGAACTGGCTGCGCGAGCTGATCGCCGAGAGCGCCGCGGCCCTGCCCGAGGTGCACCTCGGCGACTGACTCATCGCGAGGCATCCATCGAACGGATGCTTCGTATGCCAAATTAGAATTTCTCGAATGACTCGGTGCTGCGTAGTTTCTCGAAAACGGTCCTGGCCACAGCTGCCAAGGCACTCAGAACAAGAACCAGATCGAGACAACGCCATGTTCCAGCGCCCTTCGCTCCGCCTCGCGCCCGCCCCTGCCGTCGTCGGCTCCCCGCCGCCCTGACCCCTGGCGGTGCGCCGGCGCCTCGAGCCGTCGCCACGCACTCGCCTCGTCAGACTCGAACCAGCCCCCACCCCGGCCGCCGCTGCGGTCGCCGCCGGGTTTCCTACCCGCTCGCCTGGCCGTTCCGCCAGGCCGCCCCTGGAGACATCGCCATGCACATCACCGGTCTCGAATACCTGACGTTCGGCGTCGAGGACCTGGCTGCCGCTCACCAGTACCTTTTGGACTACGGGCTGGATGCCCAGGACTACGATCCCGCGGTCGGCGGCACCTATCTCGCCCTGGACGGCACCGGGGTGATCGTCCGCCACAGCGACCATCCCGGCCTGCCGCCGCTGCCGCCTGGCGCCCACTCACCCTGCCTGCGCGAGACCCACTATGGCGTGGTTGACCAGGCCACCCTGGCGGCCCTGCATGACCTGCTCGGCACCGATCGCGAGGTCAGTTTCGGGGAAGATGGCAGCCTGCACTGTCTGGACGACGCGGGTTTCGCCATCGCCTTCCAGCTGTCCAGGCGCCAGCCGATCCAGGCCCCCTACCTGGGCTTCAACGTCCCCGGCCAGGCACCGGGACGGGCGCCCAACGACTGCGCCGCGGACCCCACCGCACAGATCAAGCCGCGCTCGCTGTCCCACGTGGTCTACTTCGTCGCGGATGCCGCCCGGGCCGAGGCCTTCTACCTGCGCCTGGGCTTCGTGGTTACCGATCGCTTCAACGATCTGGGGCCCTTCCTGCGGCCGGCCGGCACCCAGGAACACCACACCCTGTTCATGCTGCAGAGCCACAACGCCCACATGGTCGGCTGCAACCACTTCACCTTCCATTTCGGCTCCGCCAGCGAGGTCCTGCAACAGGGCTGGCGCTTCCAGCAAAAGGGCTACCAAAGCTTCTGGGGACCGGGCCGCCACGTCATGGGTAGCAACTTCTTCTGGTACTTCAACAGTCCCTTCGGCGCGGCCATGGAGTTCGACGCCGACATGGACCACCACGACGACAGCTGGGTACCGCGGGCCATGGACCCCGGCGCGGAAAACTCCCAGGTGTTCCTCTTCGAGGGGCGTGACAAATGGGCGCCAGGTGAGTGAGACCCCGGACATGGACAACGAACGCCGTCTCTGTCATCGCGACGAACTGCCCGACCAGGGTGCCCGCGGTCTGCTGCGCGAAGGTCGCCACGATCGAGTGTTCGCCGTCCGCCGAGACGACGAGGTGTTCGTCTGGCTCAACGACTGCCCGCACAACCACCGCCCGCTGGAGTACCAGCGCGACCGGTTCCTCTCGGCGGACGGCCAGCACATCGTCTGCTACGCCCATTCGGCGCATTTCGAACTGCGTAGCGGCCTGTGCTTCGCCGGCCCCTGCGTCGGTCGCTACCTGACCGAGGTTCCTTCGCGAGTGGACGCCGCAGGCGTGGTCTGGATAGCCGCCGAGCTGCCCTTACCCAAACACGAGTCGCCCCTCTCTTTCTAGTCTTGCCTGCACGAGGTCTATCCCATGTTCCAGTACTTCCCCTCCAACTATGTCTGGAGTCTCTCGACGATGATCGCCCTGACCCATGGCGGCAACATCGGCGAGGTAGACGCCATGTGCGCGCCGCTACGCGATGCCGCCCTGGGCGGTGACGATCCCGGTACCGTGGCCTTCTATGCGGCCTGGAAAGATGGCGGCGACCGTCTGGTGCAGCTTTCCGAAGAGGACCTGGCACGCGGGCGCCGCCTATCTGCAGGTGAAAAGCTGGGTCGCGCAGCCCTCTATTACGGCATCGCCGAGCGGATGCAGGCGCATGGCTTCGCGCATCGCCTGGCGCTGTACCAGCGCTCGCTGGAGTTGTTCGAACGCTCCCGGCAGCTCGGCCGGGAGAATTGCCAGCGCGTGGAGATCCCCTATGGCGACGCGCACCTCAGTGCCCTGTACGTACGCGCCGAGGGCCTGCCGCCTGGTGCTAAGGCGCCCATCGTGGTGGTCATGAACGGCCTCGACAGCACCAAGGAGATGCTGCAGAAGAGCGTCATGGGGCGGCATTTCCCCCAGCGCGGACTGTCCGCCCTTTTCGTCGATCAACCGGGAACGGGCGAAGCGCTGCGCCTGCAAGGCTTGCCTGCGCGTTTCGACAGCGAAGCCTGGGCATCGCCCATCGTCGACTGGCTGGAACGTCACCCGGAAGTGGACGCCACGCGCATCGGCGCCTTCGGGGTCTCCCTGGGCGGTTACTACTGTCCACGGGCGGTCGCCTTCGAGCCGCGCTTCGCCTGTGGCGCGGTCTGGGGCGCCAATCACGACTGGCGTGCCGTGCAGCAGGCGCGGCGGCGCCGTGAGGGAGAGAATCCGGTGCCTCACTACTGGCAACACGTGCAGTGGGTCTTCGGCGCCAAGGATCTCGACGACTTCCTGACCAAGGCCGAGGCCATGCACCTGGACGGCATCCTGGACCGTGTCCGGGTGCCCTTCCTGGTCACCCATGGCGAGCACGACCGGCAGATTCCGCTGCACTACGCCCAGCGGACCTACGACCAGTTGGTGAACAGCCCGGACCGGGAACTGCTGGTGTTCACCGCGCGCGAAGGGGGTGTTGAGCATAGCTCCTTGGACAACCCCAACAACGCCGGCAATCTCATCGCCGACTGGCTGGCCGAACGGCTGGGTGGCGTCGTCGCCTGATCCACAGGAGAAGCATCATGGCTCTTATCGAGAACGCGCTGATCGTCGGTGGCGGGATCGGCGGAATGAGCGCCGCGATCCAGCTGCGCAAGCAGGGCATCGGGGTGGAACTGGTCGAGATCAATCCCGCCTGGGCGCCGGACGGTGCCGGTATCACCATCAGCGGACCCAGCCTGCGCGCACTGCGCGAGATCGGCGTGGTGGATGAGGTCTTGCGCCGCGGCGGCTGGTGGCGCGCCATCGACCTGCGCAATGCCCAGGGCGAGTTGCTCCGCACCGTGCCCCTCGCGCCGGCGGTCGGCGCCGAGGACCTGCCCAGCGCGGCAGGCATCCCACGCCCTGTGCTGGCCGATATTCTCGCGACCGCCACCCGCGCCGCGGGTGCCACCGTCCGGCTCGGCACCAGCTTCGAACGTCTTGCCCAGGACGCGGATGGTGTGGACGTGCTGTTCAGCGATGGCAGTGAGCGTCGCTACGACCTGGTGATAGGCGCCGACGGCGTCAATTCCGCGCTCCGCCGCCTAGTGTTGCCGGACTTCGCCGGCCCGGTGTTCACCGGCCAGGGCTGCTGGCGGCTCATCGTGCCGCGACTGCACGAGAACTCCACCATGTACCTGAGCGACCGGATCAAGGCCGGGGTCAACCCCATCAGCCCCGACCGCTGCTATCTCTACCTGCTGGACCGACGCGACGGGCAGGAATTCATACCGCCCGCAGCCTGGCCGGAAATTCTCGCCGAACTCCTGACACCCTTCAGCGGGGAACTGGCCGATATCCGCCGTGGCCTGCTGGACGGGAGCCTACCCGACCCTCAGCTGCTCTATCGTCCTCTGGCCGGCCATATGATCCCCGCCCCCTGGCACCGCGGACGGCTGGTCCTGCTGGGCGACACGGTCCACGCCACTACACCGCAACTAGCCTCAGGCGCCGGTATCGCCATGGAAGGGGCGATCATCCTGGCCGAGGAGTTGGCGCGGCGCCATTCCCTGGCGGGCGCCCTGAGTGCCTATGCCGGCCGCCACTATGATCGAGCCAGTCTGGTGGTGGAGGCCTCGTCTCAGTTGGGACGCATAGAACAGCAAGGTGGCGGCGCCCAGGCCCACGCCCAGGTGATGCACCAAACTCTAGAACTGCTGCGCTTGCCGATCTGATCCTCCCTGCGCGGGGAGATGCGCGCTCGCAGACCGAATAAGCTCAGCCGCCCCCGCCTGTTGCACAACTTGCTTTAGCTGATGTTCGAGTGCTTCGTCCTGCCAGACAGCGATGCCGTCGGATTCAAACTGCACGGTACGTCCTGAACAGATGAGCATCTGAACCAGCTTGAAGGCTTCGGACTAGCGGCCCTACAGGCCAAGCAACACGAAGAGGGCTTCATGCCGGAGACCATACGGGTGCTCAGCCTGGCGGGCCAGGCCGACGTCAGGATTCTGATCCTTGATCCCAATGGCTTCCTGCTCGAAGGCCTGCCTCAGTTCTAAACCCCCCTATCAGGCCTATTGACCAGCTAAAGCGCCGCTTTCAGAATTCATCGCACATGCCGCTGACGTTGTCAGCCATGCCCAGGTGGTCAGGATCTCAAGACCACGGCGCCCCGCGCTGATCCAACCCCAAGCTTGCCGAGCATCCGGTAGCGCAAGCGGTCGGCTCCGCCGATGGATGCACCTCTCACCGTTTTCTCCCACAGGGTACCCATCCCCTGCTGGGCATGGCGTGCCCCTTATTCACGAGGACCGCCATGATCAAGATCCCCGGCCACCTGGCCAACACCGCCGGCGCTAAGCGCGTCGACGTCGGCATCACCCAGGTCAACATGGGCTGGAACGGGCATCGCTTCGGCCGCGGCGTCTCGCCCTGCGAGGCGCTCAACCCCTACAAGAACCTGGAAGTCGCAGCGCAGATGCTCGCCGAGCTG
>NZ_WHOV01000124.1:0-23924 GCF_009765395.1 Pseudomonas sp. BAV 4579
AGGGCAACCCAGACCCCAAACGATCTCAAAGCACACCCAAAGAAGCCCAATACCGGCCACCTGCCAGCCACCATCGGTCGGCCAACTCGGCCAATCGCCCGGCAACACCCGTCTCGCGCTTTACCCGCCGCACCTGCCTGACTAACGTATGACGAAAGGATTTTTGTGCGCCAGATCTCGCTTTACCGCGCCCTGTCGCATCTCGGAATGGATGACCGATGGCCCGCTTTTTCCCCGCTCGCAGCCAGTGCCAGTTCGATACCCCCGGTGAACGCCGCTTCGCCGAACGCCTGGAAAAACTGCTCGAAGACGACTACCTCTGCTGGAGCAACGTCCCGGTAGGCCCCAAGGCGCGCTACCCGGATTTCGTCGTACTGCATCCGCGTCGCGGCATCCTGGTACTGGAGGTCAAGGACTGGAAGCTGGCCACCCTGGAATCCGTCACCCCGGGCAAGGTGCGGCTGCATACCCAGGACGGCCTCAAGACCGTCGCCAATCCCCTGCTGCAAGCCCGCTCTTACATCCTCGAAGTCGACCTGCTGCTGAAAAAGGACCCGTTGCTGCGCCAGAGCGCCGGCTCGCCCCATCCGGGCCAGCTGATCATGCCCTGGGGCTGGGGCGTGGTGCTCACCGGCATCACCCGGCGCCAATTCGAGCAGACCGATCTCGCCGACGTCCTCGATCCCCAGCGCGTGCTTTTCCAGGACGAGATGACCGAGTCCGCCGACCCGGAAGCCTTCCAGCAACGCCTCTGGGACATGTTCCCCCATGTCTTTCCCTGCGCCCTGACCCTGCCGCAGATCGACCGGGTGCGCTATCACCTCTACCCCGAGGTGCGGGTCAACAGCCAGCCCGGCCAATTCGGCCTGTTCGACGCCGCCGAGGCGCCGCTGCCCAGCCTGATCAAGGTCATGGACCTGCAACAGGAACAGCTGGCGCGTTCCCTGGGCGACGGCCACCGCGTCATCCACGGCGCCGCCGGCAGCGGCAAGACCATGATCCTCGGCTATCGCTGCGCCCACCTGGCCAAGGTCTCGGTCAAACCCATCCTGGTGCTCTGCTACAACAAGTCCCTGGCCGGCCGGCTGCGCCAGGTGATCGAGCAGAAGGGCCTGGGTGAACGGGTGGTGGTGCAGAACTTTCACGCCTGGTGCGCCGAGATGCTCACCGCCTACCAGGTGGACAAGCCGGACCACCGCCTGCCGGTAGCGGCCAAGATGGAGCAGTACGTGCTGCGCACCATCGAGGGTGTCGACCGCGGCCAGATTCCCCGCGGCCAGTACAGCGCCGTGCTGATCGACGAAGGCCACGACTTCGCCCCCGAGTGGTTCACGCTGGTGGTGCAGATGGTCGATCCCAACACCCAGTCCCTGCTGGTGCTCTATGACGACGCCCAGGCCATCTACCGCGGCAAGGGCGGCAAGAAGGCGCTGGACTTCAGCTTCGCCAGCGTCGGCATCCAGGCCCAGGGCCGCACCACCATCCTCAAGCTCAACTACCGCAACACGGTGGAAATCCTCGCCGTCGCCCGCGCTTTCGCCACCGAATTGCTGACCAACCGCGACGCCAGCGAAGACGGCGTACCCCTGATCGCCCCGGAAAGCGCCGGCCGTCGCGGCCCCTTCCCCGAACTCATCCAGTGCGGCAGCGACCGCGAAGAGTGGGACCTGCTCATCGCCCGCATCCGCGACGAACAGGCAAACGGCCGCCAGCTCAGCGACATGGCCATCCTCTATCGCAGCAGCAGCCAGGCCTACCAGGCCGAATACGAACTCAAAAAGGTCGCCATCCCCTGCCGCTCCGGCGCCAGCACCAAGGGCCGCGGCCAACTCTACGACGCCGAAGACAGCCTGAAGATCGTCAGCATGCACTCCAGCAAGGGGCTGGAATTCGGCCTGGTGCTGATTCCGGGACTCGGCGAAATGCCTAAGCAGGGCGAGCCGGAAGCTGATGAAGCGCGATTGCTGTATGTGGCGATGACGCGAGCGATTGATCGGTTGGTGATGACATACAAGCATGAGTCAGAATTCACGAGAAAGATAAAGATTAGTCTAGAAAAATAACAGCTACATTATTCAGGGACGAAAAATGAGCAAACCCATTGAAACCATAAACACCAGCATTTACTTACTAAAAAGTCACAAATCCAAAGAAGCCCAATCCAAAATAGAGAGCTTTTGCGATGAAATCCACCCATTAATCGAAAACATTCCAGACAGCTTCCTTTTCCTACTCCCATTCACATCAGACATACCCAAATGGCTTGCAGCAGCCCACACTTTAGTTCCAACAGAAGAAAAGCCTAATGCTACAAGCCAGTCCCCTAGCGCTATAATTTGGATAAACCATAGAGGAAAAACTTTCGCATTAACCTTTGGCCATGCCCATTCCAGACTTAAAGAAGAGTGGATAGAACCCGATTTTGGAAAGATTATAGCCCTATCGACAATACCCCAAAACCAGGTCCGAGAGGTCAAAGCCGAACAGGTATTTGCAAAACGACATATCGCAAGTGAAAGAGCACCTCAGGCCTCATCTGCGAAAGAATTTGGCTTTGAGTCGGACCGTGACCTTGTATCTGCAGTAGAGGGCACTCCAGAAGCCAGATATCAAAATACTCTAGGCGAAAAGATTCGAGGAGGCACCGCCCTAAAAATTGAAATTCAGATACACAGAATACTTGAAACGATTGACCTTCTAATAGAAAGACACGAATCAAACGAACATCTGGATAGATGGCCACAGGCAAACAATCTAAGCCCAGTAAAAGACACTGATAAAGTTTTAATCTTGGATGGTATTTTAAATTCCATCCTATGCTCTACGGACGCCAACCTTAAAATCACCTTAGCAGCACCTAACGAAAAAAATGGGGAAAAGTCTTATCCCCACCACTTTGTCATTGGCAGAATGAGTTCAACCCCAGCTACATCACCCTACCTGTCGCTTTCAAGCTGCAAGCAATACCTTGATAGCAAGAAGCTCCCTATGAATCTTGAAAATTCATACGGCACCACAATAAATATGCTTGATGAAAATCGAGAACGGATAGGTAGTTGCTCCATGTACTCTTGCATTGGAGCCGAAGTTTCTGAAGAGGGGAAAACATACATAATCTCATCAGGTCATTGGTACCTAGCCAATCATCAATTTATAGAGCAAACGCACAAAACCCTTCAAACTCTCAGCCCACCACCATATCTGTTAGGTACCTGGGACAAGAAAAGCCACGAGGGCGAGTATAACGAAACAGCCTGCCTTTCAGACTCATCCCTCTGGCTCTTTGACAAAGAACTAGTAAACTTTGGAGGAGGGACATCACGCTTTGAGTTTTGCGATATTATGCATTGGCCAACCCGAACTCTATACTTCGTAAAACACCCTGCAGGCTCCGCAGGAGTAAGCCACCTTTGCGAACAAACGAGACGCACTGCAGAGATATTTTTTAGCGCAGACGATAGCTATCGAAAGAAACTAGCTGAGCGCATACAAAAAATGGGCAAAAGCTGGGATACAAGTTGGATTTTGAGCCAACCTAAAAGACATGAGTGGAATCTCTGCTTAGCACTTATGGGAAAAGATCACATGGCACTTCCATTCTTCGCAAAATGCGGAATTGCAAGATTATTGAGAGAACTAGAAAAAGGTGGTTATAACGTCTGCTTTCAAGAAGTCTAAAGTCACCCATTAAATCAAGAAACCGAATATCATTACTGTCTCATCAACAACCCCACAAACGCCTCCGCCTGCGGCGACACCTCATCCCGGCGCCGCAGCAACCACACCGCCGAGGTCGCCTCGGGATCGTCCAGCTCCCGATACACCAGCCCTTCCATCTGGGTGCGCTGGTAGGTGGCGGGCAGCACGGTGACGCCGAGGCCGGCGGCGACCAGCCCGAGGATGATGAGGACTTCGCTGGCCTCCTGGACGATGCGCGGGGTGAAGCCGGCGCGGGCGGCGAGGCTGTGGAGCTGTTGGTAGAGGCCGGTACCGAAGCTGCGCGGGAAGTAGACGAAGGATTCTTCGGCGAGCGCGGCCAGGGGCAGTGGGCCGCTGCCCTGCTGGGCTAGGGGATGGTCTTGTCTCAGCGCGACCACCAGGGGTTCGCGGAAGAGTTCGACCGCCACCAGGGCGTCGGGCAATTCGATGGGGCGGATCAGGCCGATCTGCAGGTTGCCGGCGAGCATGGCGTCGATCTGTTCGCGGCTGCTCATCTCCTGCAGTTGCAGGCGCACCTCGGGATAGGCGCGGCGATAGGCGAACAGCGTCTTGGGGATGGTGGCGACGAAGGGTGAAGAGGCGCTGAAGCCCACCTGCAGTTGCCCGGTCTCGCCACGGCCGGCGCGGCGGACCCGTTCGGCGGCGCGCTCGCTGGCCAGGAGGATCTGCCGGGCTTCGTCGAGAAACAGCCGGCCGGCCTCGGTGAGGGCGACGCGTCGGTTGGTGCGCTCCAGCAGACGCGTGCCCAGCTCGGTTTCCAGGGCCTGGATCTGCTGGCTGAGCGGTGGCTGGGAGAGATTCAGGCGCTGGGCGGCGCGACCGAAGTGCAGCTCTTCGGCCACCGCCACGAAATACCTCAGGTGGCGCAATTCCATACGTCTTCCATTGAGTCGTAAAACCTATCAATCGAGACGGACAATATATTGGATATATGGCAGCCACCAGCCTAGGGTGGTGAGATCAGACCTGCCCTGAGGTACCCGTGAACACGTCCCGGTCGTCCGCCACGCCCCCTGCCCCGCCGCTGCAAACCCGTCCTGCCGCCAATGAGTCGCAGCATGCACCGGACGCCTTCATCGAAAAGGGCACGCCGCAGTTCCTGCGCACCGCCCTGGCGCTGTTCTGCGGCGGCTTCGCCACCTTCGCCCTGCTCTACTGCGTGCAACCGCTGATGCCGATCTTTTCCCAGGCCTTCGGCCTTACCGCCGCGGCCAGCAGTCTGTCGCTGTCCCTGGCCACCGGCCTCATGGCCTGCGGCCTGCTGGTGACCGGGCCGATCTCCGATGCCATCGGGCGCAAGTCGGTGATGGTCTATGCGCTGTTCGCCGCCGGGGCCTTTACCCTACTCAGCGCCCTGATGCCGACCTGGGACGGCATCCTGGTGACCCGTGCGCTGGTCGGGCTGTCGCTGGCCGGGGTGGCGGCGGTGGCCATGACCTACCTGGCCGAAGAGGTGCATCCCGAGCACCTGGGCTATGCCATGGGCCTCTATATCAGTGGCAATGCTCTGGGCGGGATGTCCGGCCGGGTGATCAGCGGGGTGCTGGTGGATTTCGTCTCCTGGCGCATCGCCCTCGGCGCCCTGGGGGTGCTGGCCCTGGTGGCAGCGCTGCTGTTCAAGCGCAGCCTGCCGGCTTCGAAGCGCTTTCAGCCGCGGCCGCTGCGGCCGCTGCGGCCGCGCAGCCTGCTCGCCGGCTATGCCCTGCACTTTCGCGATGCCGGGCTGCCCTGGCTGTTCCTGGAAGCCTTCCTGCTGATGGGCGCCTTCGTCACCCTGTTCAACTACATCGCCTATCGCCTGCTGGCCGAGCCCTACCACCTGAGCCAGGCCTGGATCGGCGTGCTGTCACTGGTCTATCTGGCGGGGATCTACAGCTCGGCCAAGTTCGGCAGCCTGGCCGATCGCTTCGGCCGGCGGCAGGTATTCGCTGGCGCCATCGTGCTCAAGCTATGCGGGCTGCTGCTGACCCTGTTCACCCCGCTGTGGCTGGTGCTGCCGGGCATGCTGCTGTTCACCTTTGGCTTCTTCGGTGCCCACTCCGTGGCCAGCAGCTGGGTGGGTCGGCGGGCGCGCCAGGCGCGTGGCCAGGCGTCCTCGCTCTATCTGTTCAGCTACTACGCCGGTTCCAGCGTGGCCGGCACCCTGGGCGGTGTCTGCTGGCACCTGGGGGGCTGGACCGGCGTCGGCCTGTTCATCGGCGCCCTGCTGCTCGCAGCCCTGGCCGTGGCGGTCCGCCTGTCCAGGTTGCAGCCGTTGCCAGCGGCGTGACGCCAGGCCTCGGCCGCTCCCTTGAGGTTGAAACGCCCGTGGAGCGGTCCCTGCAGCCATGATCGCGATAACCGTCAGCGACAGCTTCACCTTTACCTTCAGCGCTCTTCCCTAAATCGCCGTTTCCACTGCCGCTCGTCGCACGGAGCGGCGTTTCGTGCCCTGAAAAGGGGCCCTCTGCCTCCCGCCACGCTAGCCTGTCCCTGGCTTGGCGGCGCGACTGTCACCTCTTCGCAAAGTTCAGACAAATGTTTGCCTAGGGTGGGAGCCGCTTGGATAATGCGCGCCGAACGCTGCAATACCCTGCTCATCAGGGATAGATGAAACGGCAAGCACGCAAGGCTCCGGGGTAGATTCGGCTGTGAACATGCACTTCCAGATTAGCGATTGGCGCGCCTGGGCACCTGGTCTTGGCGACCAGGACGCCTGGCGGCAGTGGTGCGCCGCGCCCTGGCGTCCGGCGGACGACGGCAGCCAACCCGATGCCAGCTTCCTGCCGGCCATGCAGCGCCGCCGGCTGAGCCGACTGGCACGCATGACCTTCCAGGTCGCCTGGCCGCTGGCCGACGCCCATGGCGAGCCGCTGCCGCTGATCTTCGCCTCGCGCCATGGCGAGACCCCGCGCACCCTGGCCATCCTCAAGGAACTGGCCCGCGGCGAGCCGCTCTCCCCGACCCAGTTCAGCCTCTCGGTGCACAACGCCATCATCGGCCAGTGGTCGATCCTGCGCGGCGATCACAGCGAGATGAATGCCCTGGCCACCGGTCGCGACGGGCTCGAACACGCCGTGCTGGAGGCCTGCACCCTGCTCGCCGAAGGCGCCAGCGGGGTGCTGGTGGTGATCGCCGAAGAGGCGCCGCCGACGCTCTATGCACCGCAGATCGACGATGTTCCCTTTCCCTATGCCGTGGGCCTGCTGCTCACCCCTGGCAGCGGCCATGGCCTGAGCGGCGCACCGGCCCCGGCGGAGGCCGCGACCAGCGTCTGGCCCCATGCCCTGGAATTGCTGCGCCTGCTGGAAGCGCCTGGCGCCCTGCATCTCGCCTATGCCGGGCGCGCCTGGCACTGGCAGGCTGAGGCCTGCGGATGAGCGGCCGCCTGGACTACGGCTATCGACTGCTGGCCACGGGACTCAACTTCGTGGTGTTCGGCTGCGGCGCCCTGGTCTTTCGCCTGCTGATCCTGCCGCTCCTGCTGGTGCTGCCGGGCGATCCCCTGCGCCGCCGCCAGCGTGCGCGGCGGGCCAATGCCCGGCTGTTCCGCTTCTTCGTCGCCTTCATGGTGCTGACCCGGGTGATGAATCTGCGTATCCAGGGCCGCGAGCGGCTGGGTCGTCCGGGCCAGCTGATCATCGCCAACCACCCCTCGCTGATCGACGTGGTGGTGCTCATCGGCCTGGTGCCCGACGCCAATTGCGTGGTCAAGCAGGGCCTCTGGCAGAACCCCTATCTCAAGCGGCAGATCCAGGCCGCCGGCTACATCAGCAACAACGGCAGCGCCGAGATGCTCGACGAAGCCGCCGACGCCCTGCGCGAAGGCCAGACGCTGATCATCTTTCCCGAGGGTACCCGCACCACCCCCGGCGAGCCGCCGCGCTTCCATCGTGGCGCCGCGGCCATCGCCCTGCGCGGCGCCCGCTGCATCACCCCGGTCATTATCCGCGTGGTGCCCAGCACCCTGACCAAGGCCACGCCCTGGTATCGCATTCCCGCGCGGCGCTTCGACTTCCAGCTGGAAGTGGGCGCCGACATCGACCCCACCACCTTCGCCGGGCGGCCGCTGCCGCTGGCGTCGCGTGAACTCAACGACCAGCTGCACCAGCTCTACCTGAAGGAAACCGGCAACCATGACTGATCTCAACCTTGAGCTCAAAAGCCTGATCATCGAGGCGCTCGGCCTCGAGGACGTCACCGTCGACGACATCGGCGACGACCAGATCCTGTTCGGCGACGGCCTGGGCCTGGATTCGGTGGACGCCCTGGAGCTGGGCCTGGCGATCCAGAAGCGCTACGGCATCCGCATCGACGCCGAAGCCAAGGACACCCGCACCCATTTCGCCAACGTCAACGCCCTTGCGGCCTTCGTCGCCGCCCAGCGCGCCGCCTGAGGAGATCGCCATGCAAAGCCGTGAAGCCATCTTCGAGACCCTGCGCAGCGCCCTGGTCGAACTCTTCGAACTGGAGCCCGAGCGGGTGACCCTGGACGCCAACCTCTACGAGGACCTGGAGATCGACAGCATCGACGCCGTCGACCTGATCGACCACCTGCGCCGTCAGACCGGGCACAAGATCGCCGCCGAGCAATTCCGCCAGGTGCGTACCGTGGGTGACGTGGTCGAGGCTGTTTACCGCATCAGCCAGGCGGACGCCTGATCCGCCGCCCATGAGTGCCCTGCCTTCCCGCCCCCCCCTAGGCCTGGTCGCCAGTGCCCTGCTGCTCCTGCTCGGCCTGGCCTATCCCTTCGCCGTCTACTTCGGCCTGCAGCACCTCTCGCCGCGCCTGTTCGCCGCCGGTCTCGGTGCCCTCTGGGGCCTGCGCCTGCTGCAACCCGGCCTCAACGGCCTGCAGCGCGGCACCGCCCTGGTCGCCCTGGGCTTCTGCCTGCTGCTGGCCCTGAGTGACGCCGCCGTGCTCTTGCGCTGGTATCCGGTGCTGCTCAGCCTCTTCCTGCTGGCGGTGTTCGGCCTGAGCCTGCTGCGCGGCCAGCCGCTGATCGAGCGCCTGGCGCGGCTGCGCGAACCCGAGCTGCCACCCCGTGCGGTGCGCTATACCCGCCGGGTGACCCAGGTCTGGTGCCTGTTCTTTCTGTTCAATGCGCTCACCGCCGCTGCCCTGGCGCTCTGGGCGCCGCTGGCCTGGTGGACACTCTATACCGGCGTCATCGCCTATGGCCTGATGGGCCTGCTGTTCGCCGGTGAATGGCTGGTCCGCCAGCGCGTGCGGAGGCTGCCATGACGTTCACCCCTCTCGCCGAGCTGCTGGGCGCCGCGAGCCCGCTGGATGCGGCCCTCAAGCAGCGCGCCCTGAGTCTGGCGGCGGCCTTCCAGACCGCTGGCCTCAAGCGCCTGGCGCTGCACCTGGACGATGCCGAGGACCTGGCCTGCGCCCTGCTCGGTGCCTGGCGCGCCGGCATCGAGGTGAGCCTGCCGGCCGACGCCCAGCCCGCCACCCGTGCTCGGCTGATGCCTAGACTCGATGCCTGGCTTGATAGTCTCGACGGCTGGACCGCTGCCGAGCCCCTGGCGCCCGCCGCGCTCGACCTCCAGGCACCACTGCTGACCCTGAGCACCTCGGGCTCCAGTGGCGAGCCCAAGCTGATCGCCAAGCAGCTGTTCCAGCTGGCCAACGAGGTCGCCGCCCTGGAGCGGCTGTGGGGTAGCTCTCTTGGCGACGCGACCCTCCTTGGCAGCGTCTCCACCCAGCACATCTATGGCCTGCTGTTTCGCGTGCTCTGGCCGCTCTGCGCCGGTCGCCCCTTCGCCCGCCAGGCGCTGCCCTTCACCGAGGAGCTGCAGCGCGAGACCACCGCCCTGCTGCGCGAAGGCCGCCGCGTGGTGTGGATCAGCAGCCCGGCGCTGCTCAAGCGCCTGGGCGAGAACCTCGACGACGCCATCCTCGCTCAGGTGGTACGGGTGTTTTCCTCTGGCGGCGTGCTGCCGGAAGCGGCGGCGACGGCCTGCCAGAGCCGTTTCGGCCAGTATCCCACCGAGGTCTATGGCAGCTCCGAGACCGGCGGCATCGCCTGGCGCCAGGGCCCGCAGCCCTGGCAGGCCTTCGCCGACCTGGAGCTGGGCCAGGACGCTGACGGCGCGCTCTGGCTGACCTCGCCCTATCTGCCTCAGGGCGTGCGCGAGCAGACCATGGACGACGTCCGCCTGCTGGGTGACGGTCGCTTCGAACTGCTCGGGCGCCTGGATCGCATCGTCAAACTGGAAGAGAAGCGCATCGCCTTGCCGGCACTGGAAGCGCGCCTGCTCGACCATCCTGCCGTCGCCGACGTCCGCCTGGGCGTGGTGCAGCAGGGTCGCGCCCTGCTCGGCGCCCTGCTCGCCCTGAGCGAGCACGGCCTGCACCAGCTGCGCAATGGCGGTCGCCGCGCCCTGGTGGCCGAATTGCGCGAACACCTGGTCGGCCATTGCGAGGCCATCGCCCTGCCGCGCCGCTGGCGCCTGCTGCTGGCGCTGCCCTACAGCGCCCAGGGCAAGCTGGCCCAGGCCGAGGTGGAGCGCCTGCTCGCCCAGCCACGGCCGGTGGAGATCGAACCGCTCGGCGTCGAGCGGACCGCGGACGGCTGGCGCCTGGAGCTGGAAGTCGCCCCGGACCTGGCGTTCTTTTCCGGCCACTTCCCCACGGCGCCGGTGGTGCCCGGGGTGGTGCAGGTCGGCTGGGCCCAGCGCCTGGCCCGTCAGCACCTGGATCTGCCCGCGGACTTCGCCGGGATGGAGGTGCTGAAATTCCAGCAGCTGCTGCGCCCCGGCGACCGGGTGACCCTGACCTTCCACTTCGACGCCACCCGCAGCAAGCTGCACTTCGCCTTTCGCCAGGGCACCGCGGCCTGCTCCTCCGGGCGCATCCTGCTCAAGGGGGTGCGGTCTTGAGCTTTCGCGCCTGCGCAGTGATCCCGGTGTTCGACCATGAGCACGCCCTGCCGCTGGTGGTCCAGGCGCTGCGCCAGCGCGCCCTGCCCTGCGTACTGGTGGACGACGCCTCCAGCCCCGCCTGCGCCCAGGTGATGGACGACCTGGCGACCCAAGCCGACGTCCATCTGCTGCGCCTGCCGGTCAACCAGGGCAAGGGCGGCGCGGTGATGGCCGGCCTCGCCGAGGCGCAGCGGCTGGGCTTCACTCATGCCCTGCAGGTGGACGCCGACGGCCAGCACGACCTGGCCGACGTGGCCGCCTTTCTCGCCGAGGCCCAGGCTTATCCAGACGCGCTGATCTGCGGCTATCCGCAATTCGACGACTCGGTGCCCAAGGGCCGGCTCTATGCCCGCTACCTCACCCATGTCTGGGTGTGGATCAACAGCCTGTCGCTGGCGATCCGCGACAGCATGTGCGGCTTTCGCGTCTATCCGCTGGCGCCGACCCTGGCGGTGATCCGCGCCGGTGGCCTGGGCAGGCGCATGGATTTCGATCCGGAGATCCTGGTGCGCCTGGCCTGGCGCGAGCAGCCCATGCGCTGGCGGCCGACCCGGGTGCACTATCCGCTGGATGGCCGCTCGCACTTTCGCCTCTGGCAGGACAACGTGCTGATCTCGCGCATGCACACCCGACTGTTCTTCGGCATGCTGCTGCGCGCGCCGCGCCTGCTCTGGCGCCGGGTGCGCGGATGAGCGGCCACTGGGCGCAGCAGCGCGAGCGCGGCAGCCCCGTGCTGATGCGCCTCACCGCCTGGCTGGCGCGGCACCTGGGCCGCCGCGCCATCGCTCCGCTGCTGCGGTTGATCGTGCTGTACTTCTTCCTGTTCGGCGCCCGCGCCCGCCGTGGCATCCGCGAGTACCAGCAGCGCCTGGCCGACTGGAGCGGTCGTCCCGACCTGCAGCCCAGTTGGCGCAGCGGCTATGCCCAGTTCATGGCCTTCGCCGAAGCCCTGCTGGACAAGCTCGATGCCTGGAACGGCCGCCTCGGCCTGGATCAGGTGCAACTGCACGACCCGGATCAGGTGCACAGCCGCATGCACGGTCCGCGCGGCGAGATCCTGGTCACCGCCCACCTGGGCAACCTCGAAGTCTGTCGCGCCCTGGCCCAGCTCGGGCGGCGGGTGCGGCTCAACGTACTGGTACACACTCGTCACGCCGAGGCCTTCAATCGCCTGCTGGAAGAAGCCGGCGCCAGCGATCTGCGGCTGATCCAGGTCAGCGAGCTGGACCCGGCGGTGATGCTGCAGCTCAGCGAGCGCCTGGAGCGCGGCGAATGGCTGGCCATCGCCGGTGACCGGGTACCGCTGCACGGCGGCCGGACCGTCGAGGTGGATTTCCTCGGCGCCCCGGCGCCCTTCCCCCAGGGCCCCTGGCTGCTGGCGCACCTGCTGCGCTGCCCGACCAATCTGCTGTTCTGCCTGCGCGAAGCCGACGGCTACCACCTCTACCTGGAAGACTTCGCCCCGGCCCCGGCCTGGCGTCGCCAGGAGCGCGCCGCCGGTATCCAGGGCCTGGCCCAGGCCTATGCCGAGCGCCTTGCCGCCCATTGCCTCAAGGCGCCGCGGCAGTGGTTCAACTTCTACCCCTTCTGGAGTCGCGATGAACGCTAGTGTTCGCTTTGGTAGCCAGGCCCTCGCCATCGAAGACCTGGTCGCCCTGGCCGAGGGCCGCGCCCAGGCCGAATTGCAGGACGACGCCGCCTTTCGCGACGGCATCGCCCGCGGCGCACTCTTCGTCGAGTCGCTGTTGGCCCGCGAGGGTTCGGTCTACGGCATCACCACCGGCTATGGCGATTCCTGCGTGGTCGCCGTGCCCCTGGCCCAGGTCGAGGCACTGCCGCGCCAGCTCTACACCTTCCACGGTTGCGGCCTGGGGCGCCATCTGGATGCGGCGGCGACCCGCGCGGTGCTGGCCGCGCGGCTGCAGTCGCTCTGCCAGGGCGTCTCCGGGGTGCGCGTCGAGTTGCTCGAACGCCTCACCGCCTTCCTGCGCGAAGACATCCTGCCGCTGATCCCCGAAGAGGGTTCGGTGGGCGCCAGTGGCGATCTCACCCCGCTGTCCTATGTCGCTGCCGCCCTCTGCGGCGAGCGCCAGGTGCTCTGGCGCCAAGAGATACGGGAAGCGGCGGACGTCCATGCCGAGCTGGGCTGGACGCCGCTGGTGCTCAGACCCAAGGAAGCCCTGGCGCTGATGAACGGCACCGCGGTGATGACCGGCCTGGCCTGCCTGGCCTTCTCCCGCGCCGAGTACCTGCTGCGCCTGGCCACCCGCATCACCGCGCTCAACGTGGTGGCCCTGGCCGGCAACCCCGAGCACTTCGACCAGCGCCTGTTCGCCGCCAAGCCCCATCCGGGCCAGGGCCAGGTGGCCGCCTGGCTGCGCGCGGATCTGGCCGCCGAAGGTCCGGCCGCGCCCCTGCACCGCCTGCAGGACAGATATTCGCTGCGCTGCGCGCCCCATGTGCTGGGAGTGCTGGCCGACAGCCTGCCCTGGCTGCGCCAGTTCATCGAGACCGAACTCAACAGCGCCAACGACAATCCGCTGATCGACGCCGAAGACGAGCGGGTGCTGCACGGCGGCCACTTCTATGGCGGCCATATCGCCTGCGCCATGGACAGCCTCAAGACCCTGGTGGCCAACGTCGCCGACCTGCTCGACCGGCAGCTCGCCCTCTTGGTGGATGCGCGCTACAACCATGGCCTGCCGGGCAATCTCTCCGGCGCACCGGCCGAACGCGCCATGCTCAACCATGGTTTCAAGGCGGTGCAGATCGGCGCCAGCGCCTGGACCGCCGAGGCGCTCAAGGGCACCCTGCCGGCCAGCGTCTTCTCCCGTTCCACCGAATGTCACAATCAGGACAAGGTCAGCATGGGCACCATCGCCGCCCGCGACGCCCTGCGCGTGCTGGAGCTCACCGAGCAGGTGGCCGCCGCCACCCTGCTGGCCGCCCAGCAGGGCGTCTGGCTCAGGTGCGAGCAGGGCGGGCAACCGCCCGCGCCCCTGGCCGCCATGCACCGCGCGCTGGGCGAGACCTTCCCGCCGCTGATCGAAGACCGTGCCCTGGAAGCCGAATTGCGCCAGACCCTGACCCTGATTCGCGCCCGCCACTGGAGGCTCTATGCGTAAGACCGGTGCCCTGCAGGTCGAGGTGGAGATGCAGATCCCCTTCTTCGACGTCGACATGATGGAAATCGCCTGGCACGGCCATTATGTGAAGTACCTGGAGGTCGCGCGCTGCGCGCTGCTCGACCGCCTTGACCATAACTACCTGCAGATGCGCGACTCCGGCTACGGCTGGCCGGTGATCGACCTGCAGATCCGCTACATCCGCCCCCTGCTGTTTCAGCAGCGCGTGCGGGTAAGGGCCGATCTGGTGGAGTGGGAGAACCGCCTCAAGCTCAACTACCTGATCACTGACGCGGCCACCGGCGAGCGCCTGACCCGCGCCAGCACCGTGCAGGTCGCCGTGGACCTGGCCAGCCGCGAGATGCAGCTGGCCTCGCCCAAGGTCTTCATCGACGCCGTGGAGAGGGCCCTGGCATGCGCACGCTGATCGCTCTGCTATTCATCCTAGCCGCGCCCCTGGCCCAGGCCTTCGATCTCGACGACCTGGCCGCCCAGTTGGCACGCCCCGCGGCGGTCGCGGGCAGCTTCGTCCAGCAGCGCTATCTGCGCGCCCTGCCGCAGCCGCTGACCAGCAGCGGTCACTTCACCCTGGCCCGCGGCCTGGGCCTGCTCTGGCAGCTGGAAAAGCCGCTGGCGCAGACCTATCGCATCACCCCCGGGGCCATCGCCAAGCAGACGCCGACGGGCTGGACGCCCCTGCCCGGCAGCGACCTGGCCGCGCGCCAGAGCGCGCTGTTCCTGGCCGTGCTCGGCGGTGATCGCAGCGGCCTGGAACGCGACTTCGAGCTGGCCCTGACCGGCGACGCCAATCACTGGCAGCTGCGCCTGACCCCACGCGGCGCCCTGCTCAAGCAGGTGTTCGACGGCATCCTCATCCAGGGCGGCGCCCTGGTCGAACAGGTGGAGATCCGCGAGACCCAGGGCGACCGCAGCCTGCTCAAACTGGACGGCCAGCCGGGCGACACCCTGAGCGCCGAGCAGCGCGCGGTCTTCCAGTGACCCGGCTGCAGCGCCCCTTCCTGCTGTTCCTGCTCGCCCTGCTGGCGCTCAGCGCCTGGCAGTGGCGCCACGGACCTCCGGTGGCGGCCGACCTGCTGGCGCTCTTGCCCCAGGGCGCCGGTGATGCCCTCACCCTGCAGGCCGAGGCGCGCATGGCCGAACCGCTCAATCGCGAGGTGCTGCTGCTGGTGGGCCATCCCCAGCGCGAACGGCTGCCGGCCCTGGCCGAGCGCCTGGGCCAGGCCTGGTCGCGGGAACCGCTGTTCGAAAAGGTGCAGTGGCAGCTGACGCCGGACCTGCCCGGCCTGCGCCAGCAACTCCTGGCCAGCCGCCTGGCGCTGGCACCGGGGCCGGCGCGCGACGAGTTGCTCAAGACGCCCGACAGCTATCTGCAGGCCCGCGCCGCCGCGCTTTTCGATCCCTTCGCTGGCGCCGGCGCCCTGCCCCTGGAAGAGGACTGGTTCGGCCTCGGCCTGCTGCTGCAGCGCCAGCTCACCCCGGCCAGCAAGGTGCAATTCGACGCTGGCAGCGGCTTGCTGCTGACCCAGGGCGATGGCCTGACCTGGGCCCTGATCCGCGCCCGTACCCGCGCCGATGCCTTCGACTTCGATGCCCCGCCCCGGGTGGAAGCCCTGATCGAAGCCGCCCGCCGTGAGGTGGTCGCGGAGGGCGGTCAGCTACTCGCCGCCAGCGGCCTGAGATACGCCGCCGCCGGCCAGGCCACCGCCAGTCGCGAGATGTCGCTGATCGGCGGATTGGCCACCCTTGGTACCCTGGCCCTGCTGCTGGGGCTGTTCCGCCGCTGGCGGGTGCTGCTCAGCCTGCTGGCGGTGGGCGTGGCGCTCCTGGCCGGCAGCGCTGCCTGCGTGCTGCTGTTCGGCCAGATCAACGCCCTCACCCTGATCCTCGGCGCCAGCCTGACCGGGGTGGCCGCCGACTATCCGCTGCACTACCTGAGCAAGAGTTGGAAGGGCGGCCCCTGGGACGCCACGGCCATCCTGCGCGAGACGCTGCCGGGATTGTCCCTGAGCCTGGCGACCAATCTGCTGGGCTACCTGGCGCTGGCCTGCACGCCCTTTCCGGCGCTGACCCAGGTGGCGGCGTTTTCCGCCGCCGGCCTGATCGGCGCCTACCTCACCACCGTCTGCCTCTTGCCGGCCTGGTGGCAGCGCCTGGACCTGGCACCGCCCGCCGCGCCGCTGCGGCTGATGCAGCGTCTGCTCGACCTGCGGCTGCGCCTGCTGGCGCGCACCGGCAGCCTGCCGCTGCTGCTGGCGCTGCTGGCCTTTTGCGGCGCCGGCGTCTGGCAACTGCACCTGCAGAACGACCTGCGCCTCTGGCTTGGCCAGGACCCGGCCCTGACCCGCGAAGCCCAGGCCATCGCCCGCCTCACCGGGCTGCAACCCACCAGCCAGTTCTTCCTGGTGCGCGGGGCGGATGCCGATGAGGTGCTGCGCCGCCAGGCCGCCCTGGGTCAGCGCCTGGATAGCCTGGTCAGTCAGGGCCAGCTGCAGGGCTATCGCGCCCTCAGTGGTCTGGTCGCCCCCGCTGCGGCCCAGGCCGAATTGCGCCAGGCGCTGGCCGGTTGGGGCGAGCGCCTGCAACCCCTGCTGGCGGTAGGCATACCGGCCGAGGCGCTGGACGCCGAACTCAAGCTATTGCAGCAGCTACCCGACCTGAGTCTCGACCGGGCCCTGGCCGGCCCGCTGGGCGAGCCCTGGCGACCGCTCTGGCTGGGCCACACGGCCGACGGCAACGCGGCCGGCCTGGTCAGCCTGCAAGGGCTGGGCAACGCCCAGATGCTGCAGACGGTGGCCGAGGGTTTGCCCAAGGTGCAGCTGGTGGATCGCCTCGGCGAATTGCGCGGACTGTTCCTCCATACCCAGCGCCTGGCGGTGGAACTCAAGCTGCTGGCCTCGGGGGCCATCTTCCTCCTGCTGCTCTGGGCCTTCGGTCGCCGCGCGGCGCTGCGCATCGTCTGCCTGCCACTGCTGGCGGCCCTCGCGGCCCTGGCCTGCCTGGGCTGGCTGGGCCAGCCGCTGACCCTGTTCAGCCTCTTCGCCCTGCTGCTCATCACCGCCATCGGCGTGGACTACGCCATCCTCATGCACGAGGCCATCGGCGGCGCGGCGGTCAGTCTGCTCGGCGGCCTGCTGTCCGGCGTCGGCAGCTGGCTGTCGTTCGGTCTGCTGATGCTCAGCAGCACCCCGGCCATCGCCAACTTCGGCCTCGCCATCAGCCTGGGGCTGGTATTCAGCTTCCTGCTGGCGCCCTGGGCTTCGCCCCCCGTCTCCCACGAAAAGGACCTTCGTCATGGTTGAACATCACCCCCTGGTCGTCATCGGTGCCGGCCCGGCCGGCGCCGTGGTCGCCGCCCTGCTCAAGCGTCGCGGCCATCCGGTGCTGGTGCTGGAAGCCCAGCACTTTCCGCGCTTTTCCATCGGCGAGAGCCTGCTCTCCCACAGCCTGGACTTCGTCGAGGAAGCCGGGATGCTGCCGGCGGTCGAGGCCGCCGGTTTCCAGACCAAGGTCGGCGCGGCCTTCGCCTGGGGCGAGTGCTACACCGACTTCGACTTTCGCGACACCTATAGTGGTGGCCGCAGCACCTTCCAGGTCCAGCGCGGCCCCTTCGACAAGATCCTCGCCGATGACGCCGCGCGCCAGGGCGTGGCGATCCGCTACGGCCAGCGCGTCACCGCCGTGACCCTGGGCGAAGGCGGTGAAAAGACCCGGATCGAGATGCTGGGCGACGACGGCCAGGCCTATGCGCTGACCACCGACTTCCTGCTCGACGCCAGCGGCTACGGGCGGGTGCTGCCACGCCTGCTGGACCTGGAAGCCCCTTCGGACTTCCCCCCGCGTCGCGCCCTCTTCACCCATGTCGAGGATCGCATCGACGATCCTGGCTTCGACCGCGAACGCATCCTCATCACCACCCATCCAACCCTGCGCGACGTCTGGTTCTGGACCATCCCCTTCAGCGACGGCCGCACCTCGCTCGGGGTGGTGGCCGCCGCCGAGCGTTATGCCGGACGCGCCCCCGATCTCGCCACCTGTCTGCGCGACTGGGTCGCCGAGACCCCGAGCCTGGCCCGGGTGCTGCACAATGCGGTCTGGGATACCCCGGTGCGCGAGCTGGGCGGCTATGCGGCCAACGTCAAGCGCCTGCACGGCCCCGGCTTCGCCCTGCTGGGCAACGCCGCCGAATTCCTCGATCCGGTGTTTTCCTCGGGCGTCACCATCGCCCTGCGCTCGGCCAGCCTGGCCGCGCCCCTGGTGGATCGCCAGCTGCGTGGCGAGGCGGTGGACTGGGAGGGCGAATTCGCCCGCCCGCTCAAGGCGGGCGTCGATACGTTCCGTGCCTATGTGGAGGGCTGGTACGATGGCAGCTTCCAGGACGTCATCTATTTCGAGAACGCCGATCCCGAGATCAAGCGCATGATCTGCGCCATTCTCGCCGGCTACGCCTGGGACCTTCGCAACCCCTTCGTCAAGGAGCCCAAGCGGCGCCTGCGCCTGCTCGTCGAGCTCTGTCAGCTGAATTCGGCCCATCCTGCATGACCCTGCCCCGTCCGTTCGTCTTCGCACTGGCCTGCCTGCTGCTGCTCGCCGCCTGCGCCAGCCAGCCGCCACTGCCCAGCAATCCGCCGCCGCTGGCGCGCGCCCTGGTCTACCAGGTGGAGCGCCAGACCGTTGAGGGCAATGACGCCCTGCTGCTGGCCATCCAGCCGGAAGGTCAGGCCCTGCGCTTTTCGCTGTTCGATCCCCTGGGCGTGCCCCAGGCGCGCCAGCGGCTGCTCGACGGCGCCTGGCACGCCGACGGCCTGCTGCCGCCCAATCCCCGGGCGCGCACCTTCTTCAGCGTGCTGCTGTTCGCCCTGACCCCGACCGACCAGTTGCCGCGGGCCTATGCCGCGGGCGACTGGCACAGGGACGCCAACGGCAGTCGCCGCCTCAAGGACTGGCAGGTGCGCTACCCCGCTGCCGAGCGCCTGGAGCTGGAGGCGCCGGACGGGTCGCGCTATCGCCTGACCCTGCTGCCGGAGTCCGCGCCTTGAGC
The DNA here is from genome assembly GCF_009765395.1 of Pseudomonas sp. BAV 4579. NCBI lineage: Bacteria > Pseudomonadati > Pseudomonadota > Gammaproteobacteria > Pseudomonadales > Pseudomonadaceae > Pseudomonas > Pseudomonas sp. BAV 4579. Next base: position 18,814 of record NZ_WHOV01000124.1, read on the forward strand.
GCCTACCTGAACGCCCTGGGACTGCTCTGCGCCCTGGGCCAGGGCAAGGCCGAGGTGGCGCGCGGTCTGTTCGCCGGCGACACGGCGGGCATGCAGCCCACCCCGGGCTGGATTCCCGAGCGCCAGCCACCGGTGGGCACCGTCAGCGCCCCGCTGCCGGCCTGGCCAGCGGCCTGGACGCCCTATTTCAGTCGCAACAACCAGCTCCTGCTGGCGGCCCTGGCCGAGATCGAGCCCCAGGTGCGCCAGGCCATCGAGCGCCATGGCCCCGCCCGCATCGGCGTGGTGCTGGGCACCAGCACCTCGGGCATTCACGAGGCCAGCCAGGGCATCGCCGTGCACCAGCGCAGCGGCCAGCTGCCCGAGGGCTATCAGTACGCCCAGCAGGAACTGGTGGCGCCGGCGGATTTCCTCGCCCGCTACCTGGGCCTGAGCGGCCCCTGCTACGGCCTGTCCACCGCCTGCACCAGCAGCGCCCGCGCCCTGCTCAGCGCCCGTCGGCTACTGGTCCAGGGCCATTGCGATGCGGTGCTCTGCGGGGGTGTCGACAGCCTCTGCGGCCTGACCCTGAACGGCTTCGCCGCCCTCGAAGCGGTCAGCGAGTCGCTGTGCAATCCCTTCTCGGTCAATCGTTGCGGCATCAACATCGGCGAGGGCGCGGCACTGTTCCTGCTGACCCGCGAACCCGGCCCCATCGCCCTGCGCGGCGGCGGCGCCAGTTCCGATGCCCACCATATCTCCGCCCCCGATCCCAGCGGTCGCGGCGCCGTCCAGGCCATGCAGGCGGCGCTGCGCGCCAGCGGTCTGCAGCCGGGCGACATCGGCTATCTCAACCTGCACGGCACCGCCACGCCACACAATGACGCCATGGAAAGCCACGCCACCCATGAGGTATTCCCGGCCGGGGTGCCCTGCTCCTCGACCAAGCCGCTGACCGGCCATACCCTCGGCGCCGCCGGCGCCCTGGAAGCCGCCTTCGCCTGGCTGACCCTGGACCCGCAGTTCAACCCGGCCGGCCAGCTGCCGCCGCAGCGCTGGGACGGCCAGGCCGATCCGGCCCTGCCACAGTTGGCGCTGACCACGGGCGACAGCCGCCTGGACGGTCGCCGCCACGCCATGAGCAACAGCTTCGCCTTTGGCGGCAGCAACGTCAGCCTCATCCTCGGAGCCACGCCATGATCCCCTGGCCCCTCGCCGAGCTGGTGCCCCACGCCGGCGACATGCTGCTGATCGAGGAGATCCTCGCCTGCGACGACCAGGGCATCGAGACCCGCCTGGTGGTGCGCCCTGGCCTCTTCACCGACGCCGACGGCGCCCTGCCGGCCTGGATCGGCGTGGAGCTGATGGCCCAGAGCGTGGCCGCCTTCGCCGGCTGCCAGGCGCGCCGTCGCGGCGAGGCCCCGGCGCTGGGTTTCCTGCTCGGCACCCGCCAGTTCGCCTGCGACGTGGCGGCCTTTCCCGCCGGCGGTGAGTTGCGCATCCAGGCCCGGCCGGCACTGCAGAACGACGATGGCATGGCCATCTTCGACTGCCACCTGCAGGGCCCTGGCTGCCAGGCCAGCGCCCGCCTGAACGTCTATCGTCCGCCCCGGGCGGATCTGTATCTAGAGGAGCCCGCGCCATGAGCGTCGCCCCCGCTCCGGTCCTGGTGACCGGTTCCAGCCGCGGCCTGGGCCGCGCCATCGCCCTGCGCCTGGCCGCCGCCGGGCACGACCTGGTGCTGCACTGCCGCAGCCGTCGCGAAGAAGCCGAGGCCGTCCGCGTCGAGGTGGAGGCCCTGGGCCGCAACGCCCGGGTGCTGCAATTCGACGTCGGCGACCGCGCCGCCTGCGCGGCCATCCTCGAAGCTGATACCGAAGCCCACGGCGGCTACTATGGTGTGGTCTGCAACGCCGGCCTGACCCGCGACGGCGCCTTTCCGGCGCTGACCGGCGAGGACTGGGACGTGGTCCTGCGCACCAATCTCGACGGCTTCTACAATGTCCTGCACCCGGTGGTCATGCCGATGATCCGCCGCCGCGCGCCGGGGCGTATCGTCTGCATCACCTCGGTCTCCGGGCTGATCGGCAATCGCGGCCAGGTCAACTACAGCGCCTCCAAGGCGGGGCTGATCGGTGCCGCCAAGGCCCTGGCCGTGGAGCTGGCCAAGCGCAGGATCACCGTCAACTGCGTGGCGCCGGGGCTGATCGACACCGAGATCCTCGACGAGCACGTACCGGTGGACAAGATCCTCGAAATGATCCCCGCCGGGCGCCTGGGCACCCCCGAGGAGGTGGCCCATGCGGTGGCCTTCCTGCTCGCACCCGAGGCCGGCTACATCACCCGCCAGGTTCTGGCGGTCAACGGAGGGCTGTGCTGATGAGCGCGCGCCGCGTCGTGATCACCGGGATGGCCGGCGTCACCGCCCTGGGCAGTGACTGGCCGACCATCCGCGACCATTTTCTCGCCGGCTACAGCGGCATCCGCCGCATGGACGCCTGGGATCGCTACACCGAGATGAACACCCGCCTGGGTGGACCCATCGTCGACTTCCAGGTGCCCGGCCACTGGACGCGCAAGCAGCTGCGCAGCATGGGCCGCGTCTCCCAGCTGGCGGTGGCCGCCGGCGAGCGCGCCCTGGCCGATGCCGGACTGCTGGATGACCCGCGCATCACCGACGGCCGCATGGGCGTGGCCTGCGGCTCCTCCACCGGCAGCACCGACGACATCAAGGCGCTGGCCAACATGCTGCTCAGCGACGCCGCGGTGGGCCTCAACGCCAACACCTATGTGCGCATGATGCCGCACACGGCGGCCGCCAACCTGAGTCTGTTCTTTGGTTTAAAGGGCCGGCTGATCCCCACCTCCAGCGCCTGCACCAGCGGCAGCCAGGGCATCGGCTACGCCTACGAGGCCATCAAGTTCGGCCGTCTGCCGCTGATGCTGGCGGGCGGCGCCGAAGAACTCTGCCCCAGCGAGGCCATGGTCTTCGACACCCTCTATGCCACCAGCCTGCGCAACGACGCCCCCCACACCTCGCCGCGGCCCTACGAACGGGGACGCGACGGCCTGGTGATCGGCGAGGGCGCCGGCATCCTGGTGCTGGAAGAGCTGGAACACGCCCTGGCGCGGGGCGCGCACATCCATGCCGAGATCGTCGGCTTCGGCAGCAACGCCGACGGCCAGCACTCGACCCGCCCCGAACAGGCCACCATGCAGCGCGCCATGGAGCTGGCCCTGGAAGACGCCGGGCTGACGCCGGAGGCCATCGGCTACGTCAACGGCCACGGCACCGCCACCGAACAGGGCGACATCGCCGAGACCCGCGCCACCCAGGCGCTGTTCGGCACCCGCATGCCCATCAGCTCGCAGAAGAGCTACCTGGGCCATACCCTGGGTGCCTGCGGCGCCCTGGAGTCCTGGTTCAGCATCGCCATGATGAACGAGGAGCTGTTCGTGCCGACGCTCAACCTCGATGACCTGGACCCCCAGTGCGGCGAGCTGGACTATCTGCGTGACGGACCGCGGACCCTGCGTACCGATCACGTGATGAACAACAATTTCGCCTTTGGCGGGGTCAACACCTCGCTGATCTTCCGTCGCTGGTCCTGATGGCCATAGCCCGAGGTACTCCCATGTTGCGTCGCCTGCTGCTCGTCTCCGCGCTGCTGTTCCTGGCGGCCTGCACCCGCGCGCCCCTGGTGACGCCCCAGGAAGTCTTTCCCGCCGACCGCACGGAGAACGCCGCCGATGTCCGCCGCGCCATCGTCGACACCCTCGAGCGCCGTGGCTGGAGCGTCGGCCAGGAGAGCCCCGGCCTGGTGGTCGCCAGCATCGTAGTGCGCGATCGCCACCAGGCCTGGGTCGATATCCCCTACAGCACCAAGGGCTACCAGATCCGCTACCGCGACAGCGCCGGCCTCGACTACGACGGCGAACGCATCCATCGCAATTACAACAAATGGGTCCAGCTGCTCGACGCCGACATCCGCCGGCAACTGCAGCTGCCCGCCCCCGCAGCCGACGCGGAGTGACCGCCCGCGGCCTGCGCGATAGCGCAGAACGCCGCTCTCCAGGCTGACGGCGCGGCCGTTCTGGGTTAAACAGTCATCCCCACCACCACAAGGAAGTCGCCATGCGTACCCTAGCCTCCACCCTCGCCCTTACCCTGAGCCTCGCCACCCTGCTGCCCAGCGCCGCCCAGGCCCGCGACACCACCCTGCAACTGCCCTTCGCCGAAGTCGTCCAGGAAGCCCTGGCCGCCAAGCGTCTGGATGGCAGCGTGAAGTTCTACCTGGCCGGCAACCCGGTGCCGGGTAAGGCCACGGTGGTCAACTCCAGCATCACCACCAACCAGAAGACCAACGCCTTCAACAAGACCGACGAGGTCGCCTGCCGCTGGGTGCTGCAATCGGCGCTGATCCGCCTGCAGGAAGCGGCCAAGGCCGCCGGTGCCAATGCGGTCACCGACATCACCAGCTACTACAAGAAGAACGAGTGGAGCGATCCCACCCGCTACGAGTGCCACGCCGGCGCCCTCATGGCCGGTGTCGCCCTCAAGGGCAAGCTGGTCATCCTCAAGTAGCTCGGAACGGCGGCGCGGCCGGGTGGGTCTTTCTAGAGACCTACCTAGAGGCCGCCGCCATGCCCACGTTTCGCGTCCACTACCGCAAGGACGGCGAGTCCCGTCAGCTTGATCTCGAGCATCCGCAGGCGACGCTCGCGCCCCATGAAGCCGCCCTGGCCGTGCTGGAACAACTGCGCGCCGACGCCGAGAACAGCCTGGCGCTGCCGCCCGCCGATGCCCCCGCCGCGGCCATCCTGCGCCAGGCGGAGGTGCATGGACTGACGGATATCCAAGTGGAGCCGCTGGCTTCGTAGGTTGACGCTGAGCGCAGCGAAGCCCAACGGGCGGGACGCGCGATGTCTGGCCGCCCTCACCCCAGCCCTCTCCCGGAGGGAGAGGGGGCGGTTGAATCCCGTAGCGTGGAAAACGGCGCAGCCTTTTCCACTAACGGGCGCCGCTGCCAACGGTGAAAGGCACCCTACCCGTATGCCCTGTAGGTTGGCGCTGAGCGCAGCGAAGCCCAACAGCTTAATTTTGGCGTTTGGCCACCCTCACCCCAGCCCTC
>NZ_WHOV01000125.1:0-27477 GCF_009765395.1 Pseudomonas sp. BAV 4579
GCAGGTTGATCTGACCTTCCTCACGGATCTGCTGGATGCTGTTCTGGGCATCCTTGAGTGCGGCCTCGGCCTTGGCGGCCTGAGTCTTGCGGGTGGCCAGGCGGGCGTCCCACTCGGCCTGTTCGGCCAGCTGCTTGGCTTCGTCGTACTTCTCATTGGAGAGGGCGGTCTGGGCCTGGGTCCACTTGTCCTGGGCCGACTTGGTTTCGATGGGGGCGAACTGGTTGCCACCGGAGCTCACGGCCTCGTTGACGGCGGACTGGGTCACGGCCATCTGGGCGGTCGGCGGATTGCCGGCGCAACCGGCCAGCAACAGTGAGCTGCCCAGGGCAAGGGCTGCAAGTTTCAGGGTGCAGGCTTTGGAAAGGGACTTTTGGGCAGTGGCACTCTTCATGGATTCAAGCTCCGTTGTTGATCCGAAAAGCGCGCCGCCGGCACGGGCAGGGCGGGCGCCTGGTCATGTAAAGCCGCATGTGGAAACAAGCCCGGCGCGGCCCTGAGAGGCCGTGACGGGTGCTGACAACCAGCCCTCGTCCAGCGCTGCGGTCTGACTCTGTGACCGCTCATCCGGCGAAAATGTTCACTGGCTATCGAATTTCGCCATGCGCGGAAGCCCTTGGCAGAGCGGTAGCGGCGTAGGTAAAGCTGCAGGTTGGCGGCTAGCCGGCCGTTTCGGACTGCAGGCGATGCAGGTGCTTGCGCGCCAGTTCCAGGAAGCGCGGAGTGGTCCCGGCATCGGCATAGAGGGGGTCGCCGAGTTCATCGGTGGCCACCACTTCCTCGCCTTGCACGTAGGGAAAACTGGCTTCCAGTTCTTCGACGGCGGCCGCCAGCAACTCGCCGAGCAGGGCTTCGGGCGTGCGCTGGGGATAGAGTTCGCAGAGCGCCTCGAGACGGGCCGCGGTCTCGACTTCCAGGTCGAGGCGGTAGCTGCGGGTGGTGCCGGAGGTGGTGGCCTGCTGCTCCCATTGGTGAGCGAGTTCGCGAATCTTCATGAGCATCTCCCGTGGCTTAGGCAAAGGTCGGATATTCAGTTCGAGCGAGGCTGGGCACCCTGCAACAGCCGGGGCTTGCAACCGTGACAGCAGGGTGCTGTCCTCTGCGCTAGACCGCAGCGGTTGCCGTGAGGTCCGAACCGGTACTTTCGAGGAGCACGAGATGGTGGAAATCGACGTTCGCCTGCGCGAGCAGGTGCGGTTGCTGGGCGATCTGCTGGGGCAGACCATCGCCGACCAGCATGGCGCGGCCTTTCTCGACAAGATCGAGCGGATCCGCAAGGGCGCAAAGGCCGCTCGTGGCGGCTCCGCGGAGGGTGCCCGCCAACTGGGCGACACCCTGGATACCCTGGCCGAAGACGAGCTGCTGCCAGTGGCGCGGGCCTTCAGCCATTTTCTCAACCTGGCCAACATCGCCGAGGAATATCATCGGGTCAGACGGCGCGCCGAGGACGAGCCGCCCCCCTTCGAGCAGCAGGTGCTGCCGGAATTGCTGGAGCGTCTGGGCGCGGCCGGGCACTCCGGCCAGGCGCTGGCCGAGCGGGTCGCGGCGCTGGACATCGATCTGGTGCTGACCGCCCACCCCACCGAGGTCTCCCGGCGCACCCTGATCCAGAAATACGACGAGATCAGTGCGCAACTGGCGGCCCTCGATCATCGCGACCTCAACGCTGCCGAGGTGACCGCCATCGAGGCACGGCTGCGCCGGCTGATCGCCGAGGCCTGGCACACCGAGGAGATCCGCCGCCAGCGCCCGACGCCGGTGGACGAAGCCAAGTGGGGCTTCGCGGTGATCGAGAATTCGCTCTGGCAGGCGATACCCAGTCTGCTGCGCAAGCTGGATGCCGGCCTGCAGGAACGCACCGGCCAGCGGCTGCCGCTGACGGCGGCGCCGGTGCGCTTCTCGTCCTGGATGGGGGGCGACCGCGACGGCAATCCCAATGTCACCGCCGCCATTACCCGCGAGGTGCTCCTGCTGGCGCGCTGGATGGCCGCCGATCTCTATCTGCGCGATGTCGATCGGCTGGCCGCCGAGCTGTCCATGCAGGCGGCGAGTCCGGCCCTGCGCGAGCAGGCCGGCGATCACCCGGAGCCCTATCGCAAGGTGCTCAAGGTGCTGCGCGAGCGGCTGCAGATCACCCGTAGCTGGGCGGCCCATGCCATCACCGATCCCCTTGCCGGCGCCCGCCATATCCTCAGCGACAACGCCGAGCTGATCGCCCCGCTGCAGCTGTGCTACGACTCCCTGCAGCACTGCGGCCTGGGGGTCATCGCCGATGGCTCCCTGCTCGATACCCTGCGCCGGGCCCGTACCTTCGGTCTCTATCTGGTGCGCCTGGACGTCCGCCAGGACGCCGCGCGCCATGCCGCGGCCCTGGCCGACATCTGCCGCTACCTGGACCTGGGCGACTATGCCGCCTGGAGCGAGGCGCAGCGCCTGGAATTTCTCCGCGGCGAGCTTGGCAGCCGGCGCCCCCTGCTGCCGCTGGACGCCGAGCTGGAGGCCGATACCCGGGAGGTGCTCGCCACCTGCCGCGTCATCGCCGCTTCGCCACCCGACGCCCTGGGTTCCTATGTCATTTCCATGGCCGGCGCCGCCTCCGACGTGCTGGCCGTGCAGCTGCTGCTGCGCGAGTGCGGGGTGCGGCAGCCGATGCGCGTGGTGCCGCTGTTCGAGACCCTCGACGATCTGGATCACGCCGGTACGGCCATCGCCAGCCTGCTCGACCTGCCCGACTATCGTGCGCGTCTGGCCGGTCCCCAGGAGGTCATGATCGGCTATTCCGACTCGGCCAAGGACGCCGGTACCCTGGCGGCGGCCTGGGCTCAGTACCGTGCCCAGGAAGCCCTGGTGGACATCTGCGCCAGTCGTGGCGTCGAACTGCTGCTGTTCCATGGCCGTGGCGGCACCGTGGGGCGGGGCGGTGGCCCGGCTCACGCGGCCATCCTCTCGCAACCGCCGGGCTCGGTGGCCGGGCGCTTCCGCACCACCGAACAGGGCGAGATGATCCGCTTCAAGTTCGGTCAGCCGGCCATCGCCGAGCAGAATCTGGCGCTGTACCTGGGCGCCGTGCTGGAGGCCACCCTGTTGCCGCCACCGGTACCCGAGCCGGCCTGGCGCGAGCAGATGGATCGCCTCGCCCGCGACAGCCTGCAGGCCTATCGCGGGGTGGTGCGCGAGGATCCGCATTTCGTCAGCTATTTCCGGCAGGCCACGCCCGAGCAGGAGCTGGGCCGGTTGCCCCTGGGCAGTCGCCCGGCCAAGCGCCGCGAAGGCGGCGTGGAAAGCCTCAGGGCCATCCCCTGGATCTTTGCCTGGACCCAGACCCGGCTGATGCTGCCGGCCTGGCTCGGCTGGGAGAGGGCGCTGGAAGAAGCCGAGCGCCGTGGCGAATCGCCGCTTTTGCGCGAGATGCGCGAGCGCTGGCCGTTCTTCCAGACGCGTATCGACATGCTGGAAATGGTGCTGGCCAAGGCCGAAGCCGAACTGGCGCGGCTCTATGACCAACGCCTGGTGGAGGCAGATCTGCAGGTGCTCGGCAGCCAGTTGCGCGAGCGGCTGCGCCAGGCCGGGGTGGCGGTCCTGCGCCTGACCGGACAGGACGAATTGCTCCAGCACCATCCGGAAACCCTGGTGTTCATTGCCGTGCGCAACACCTATCTCGATCCGCTGCATCTCCTGCAGATCGAGTTGCTGGCCCGGGCGCGGGCGGCGGGCGAAAGCCAGCCGGCCGCACTCGATCAGGCCCTGCTGGTGAGCGTGGCCGGGATCGCTGCCGGACTGCGTAATACCGGTTGAACAGACTGTCGCTTTTGCCGGGGTCCGGCGTCGTCTGGACGGCCCCGGCACCTGCGACGCTTGGTAACTTGTGCGGCCAAGGGGCGCTGTGTATGGTTGGTCCCTTTGGCCGTCTCGTGTCGTCGACAACAATCATCGCGACAGCGCCCCGCGCGGGCTGCCAGTCCGAGACCATTCTAAGGAGCAACAGATGCGCGTAATCCTGCTGGGAGCGCCCGGTGCCGGCAAAGGTACTCAGGCCCGGTTCATCACTGAGAAATTCGGCATTCCGCAGGTTTCCACCGGCGACATGCTGCGTGCCGCGGTCAAGGCCGGCACGCCCCTGGGCCTGCAGGTCAAGGACATCATGGACAACGGCGGCCTGGTCTCCGACGAGATCATCATCGCCCTGATCAGCGAACGCATCCTCGACGCCGATTGCGCCAAAGGTTTCCTGTTCGACGGCTTCCCGCGCACCATTCCCCAGGCCGAGGCCCTCGAAGCCGCGGGCGTCAAGATCGACCACGTGCTGGAAATCGCCGTCGATGACGAAGAAATCGTCCAGCGCCTCTCCGGTCGCCGCGTGCACCCGGGTTCGGGCCGCGTCTATCACGTCGAGCACAATCCGCCCAAGGTCGCCGACACCGACGACCTGACCGGCGAGCCGCTGGTACAGCGCGAAGACGACCGCGAAGCCACCATTCGCAAGCGTCTGGACCTCTATCATTCCCAGACCAAGCCGCTGGTGGACTTCTACCAGAAGCTGGGCGCCGCCCAGGGCACGCCGAAGTGCAGCCGCATCGAGGGCGTGGGTTCGGTTGATGCCATCACCGCCAAGGTGCTGCAGGCTCTGAACTAAACGCCGATAACGGCCGCCTGTGCCTGCAGGCGGTCCGGTCAAGGCGCCGTCCTGGCGTCATGACCGATGGGCGGGTCCCCTCGCGTCCCGTCTTCCTCTAGAATGCGCAGCCCTTTTCCTCGTCGCGGATTCGCCCCCATGTCCATCCTGCTCGCCCTCGACACCGCCACCGAAGCCTGTTCGGTCGCCTTGCATCTGGGCGACGAGATCATCCATCGCTATGAGATCGCGCCACGCCTGCATGCCCAGCGGGTCCTGCCCATGGTGCAGGAGCTGTTGGCCGAGACCGGTCTGAGTCTGGCGCAGGTGGATGCCATCGCCTTCGGGCGCGGTCCCGGCGCCTTCACCGGCGTGCGCATCGCCATCGGCGTGGTGCAGGGCCTGGCCTTCGGTCTGGAGCGACCGGTGCTGCCGGTGTCGAATCTGGCGATCATCGCCCAGCGCGCCTGGCGCGAGCGTGGCGTGACCCAGGTGGCCGCGGCCATCGATGCGCGCATGGACGAGGTCTACTGGGGCTGCTATCGCCTCGCCGGCGACGCCATGGTGCTGGCGGGGACGGAAGCCGTGCTGGCCCCCGAAGCCGTCGTCCTGCCGGCTGCCGCCACCGGCGACTGGTTCGGTGCCGGTACCGGCTGGGGTTACAGCGATCGCATGGCCGTGCCCCTGATCGAGCGGGATGCCAGCCTGTTGCCCCATGCGCAGGATCTGGCGGTGCTGGCGGCCTCGGCCTGGCAGCGCGGCGAAGCCGTGTCGGCCGAAGCCGAAGCGGCGCAACCCGTCTATCTGCGTGATCGGGTCGCCACTCCCAAGCAGTCGGTCTGACGTCGGGAAACCTGGCGTAATAGTCTGACGTCCAAGCTGTATATGCCGCTCGTCCGCCGGTCGCGACGGGCGTCCGGCCCTTGATTGTCATAGCTTTCGACCCTACTTAGAGTAGTGCCATCCGTTCGGGACCTGCCATGCGCATTGACAGCGGCTATTCCTCCTCTGCTTATCCCCTGAATCGTTCCTCGCGCGCGATCACGCCCGTACGCGAGGTGGCGAAGGATGAGGACGCCCGTCAAAACGCCATCGCCCGCGAGGCCACGGGTAATCCCCGGCCCGACGTCGCACCCGTCCGTCGCGTCGAGGCGGCCGCGCCGACCGATACCGACAATGGCGGTGGCAATGGCTTGGTGCTCAGCGAGCGGGAAGGGCGCTTCGCCAGTCAGCTCACCGCGCGTGCGCAACAGGCGCTGGCCAGCTACGGCAGCACCGCCGCCCTTGGCGCCGAGGCGGACGGCTCCTCCAGCGTCGTGGGCCTCGACCTCTACGCCTGATGCTGCCGTACTTTCTCGGCTGCCCCTCCTGGAACGACAATGCCTGGCGTGAAAGCCTCTACCACGGCCTGCGCCCGGGTGATTTCCTGCCGCGCTACGCCCAGGTGTTCAATGCCGTGGAAGGCAATACCACTTTCTATGCCTGGCCCGCGGCGGACACCATCCGCCGCTGGGCCGAGCTGATGCCTGCCGATTTTCGCTTCTGCGCCAAGTTTCCCCGCGACATCAGCCATGCCGAGGATCTGCGCGTGCAACTCGCCAGCGCGCGCACCTTTCTTGACTTGCTGGCGCCCCTGGGCGAGCGGGCCAGTCCGCTGTGGCTGCAGTTGCCCGCCGGCTTCGGGCCCGATCGGCTCAAGGAACTGCAGGTCTTTCTCTCGGCCATGGCGCCGCGTTGCGCCCTGGCCGTGGAGGTCCGGCACCTGGCCTTTTTCGACAAGGGCGAGTCCGAGCGGGCCTTGAACCGCCTGCTCATGGACCTGGGTGTGGAGCGCGTTGGCCTGGATTCGGCTGCGCTGTTCAGCGCCGATCCGAGCGAGCCGGCCGTGCGTTTGGCCCAGGCCAAGAAGCCGCGGGTACCGGCGCGCGCCCTGGCGTTCAGCGCGCACCCCCAGGTGCGTTTCATCGGCCGCCTGGAGCTGGCCGCCAACGACTATTACCTGGCCAAGTGGGTCACCCGGGTAGCCGACTGGATCGAGGCGGGCAAGCTGCCCTATGTCTTCCTGCACACCCCGGACAACCGCCAGGCGCCCGAGCTGGCCCTGAGATTCCATGCCCAGCTGCGCGAACGCCTGCCCGGCTTGCCGGCGTTACCCGAGTTGAGCACCGCCGACACCGAACAACTCGGCCTGCTCTAGTCCGCGCCGTCCACCGCGATACGTTTGGCGACGTTTTCGCCGGCATTCCCGTGGTCCGCTCCGGTCAGATGAAGTCTCTGCTTGACGATCCTCTTCGGCGCGCCGCATGAAAGCCAGACACCTGCTCGGTCTCGTCATCCTGCTCTATGGCGGTCTGCACACCGCCTTTGACCAGGGCTGGCTGCGCATTCCGCCGGCCTACAACCCCTGGGCGCCGCTGGACATCCAGGCACCCACCACTGCCGTCACCCGACTCAAGCTCTGGCGCCTGCAGGCCGATGCCGACTATTGCGCGGCGTCCCTGGCCACCTCGGCGCTCAACTATCGCGAATTGCGCGGCAATGCCGGTTCGGCCGACTGCCCGCTGGAGCGGACGGTGCGCATCCAGCGCGGCGAAGGGGTAAGACTCAGCGGCAGCTTCCTCGCCAGCTGTCCCCTGGCGGTGAGCTTCGCGCTGTTCGAGCGGCAGGCCCTGCAGCCGGCGGCCGAAACCGTCTATGGCCAGCGGGTGGCCGAGGTGGAGCACTACGGCAGCTTTGCCTGCCGCAACATCTATGGCCGCGCCAGCGGCCGGCGCAGTCAGCACGCCACCGCCAACGCCCTGGACATCGCCGGACTGCGCCTGGCCGATGGCCGCCGCATCAGCGTGGCGCGGGACTGGAAAGGCGATCCGCAGGCCCAGCGCTTCCTGCGGCTGGTACGCGACGGGGCCTGCCGGTCCTTCAATACCACCCTGGGACCGGACTACAACGCGGCGCACCGCGATCATTTCCATGTCGACATGGGTGGCTTTCGCGTCTGCCGGTAGAATGGCCGGTCCTTTCGCCAGCGAGTTGCCCATGTCCACCGCCCGCCCCGCGCTTATCGTCGAAGCCCTGGAACCCGTCTTCACCGAGGCTGCTGCTGCCTGGGCCGCGCGCCTCGACCTACCCCTGGGCACCGCCACGACCGAGGAATTCGCCCTGCAGGTCGGTACTCAGGGCCTGCAGCTGGTGCAGCGCGGCCCGGAGGCCCCGGGTCCGGTACGGGTGGACTTCGTCGAGGGCGCGGCGGCGCACCGGCGCAAGTTCGGCGGCGGCGCCGGGCAGATGATCGCCAAGGCGGTCGGGGTCGGACCCGGCGTGCGCCCACGCATCCTCGATGCCACCGCGGGTCTGGGCCGCGACGCCTTCGTGCTGGCCACCCTGGGCTGCACGGTGACGCTGGTCGAGCGTCAGCCGCTGATCGCCGCCCTGCTTGAAGACGGCCTTGCCCGCGCCGCGCGGGATCACGAAGCGGCCGGCATCGCCGCCCTGATGACCCTGGTGCAGGCCGATTCCACCGCCTACCTGCAAGGCGGGGAGGGCGAGGTGCCCGAGGTGATCTACCTGGATCCCATGTTTCCGCATCGCGACAAGAGCGCCCTGGTGAAGAAGGAGATGCGCCTGTTCCGACCGCTGGTGGGCGACGATCTGGACGCCCCGGCGCTGCTGGCCGCGGCCCTGGCCCGCGCCAGTCACCGGGTGGTGGTCAAGCGCCCGCGCAAGGCGCCGGCCATCGAGGGGGTGAAGCCGGGCTATGTGCTGGAGGGCAAGTCCAGCCGCTATGACATCTATCCGAAGAAGAGCTTCAAGTCCGCCTGAACGAAAAAGCCCGCGGGCGGAAGGACTCCGGCTGCGGGCGCTGGTGTCACCGACTTCAGACGGTCGCGGGCTTGGGCGCGCGACGCTTGCGCCAGGCCCGGTAGAAGGGCAGGGCCACCATCAGGATGCAGACGATCCAGATGACCTGGCTGATGCCGCTCTGCCAGAGGATGCCCACGTCGCCGTTGGAGATCGACAGCGCGCGTCTCAGGCTGGTCTCCATCAGCTCGCCGAGGATGAAGCCCAGCAGCAGCGGCGAGAGGGGGAAGTCCAGCTTGCGCATGATGTAGCCGAAGATGCCCACGCAGACCATCAGCACCAGATCGAAGGTGGTGGCGTGCACCGCGTAGACGCCGATGCCGGTGATGATGGCGATGGCCGGGGCCAGCGACCAGTTCGGCACATCGAGGATCTTGGTGAACATCTTCACCATGGGCACGTTGAGGATGAGCAGCATCACGTTGGCGATGAACAGCGAAGCGATCAGGCCCCACACCAGATTCGGCTCGTTCTGGAACAGCAGCGGGCCGGGGGTGATGTTGTACAGGGTCAGGGCGCCGATCATCACCGCGGTGGTGCCCGAGCCGGGGATGCCCAGGGTCAGCATGGGAATCATGTTGCCGCACACCGCCGCGCCGATGGCGGTTTCCGGCGCGGCCAGGCCGCGCAGGTCACCCTTGCCGAACTTGCCATCGGCGCCCGCCAGACGCTTCTCGGTGGTGTAGGCCAGGGCGCTGGCCAGGGTCGCGCCAGCACCTGGCAGGACGCCGATGATAAAGCCGCTCACCGAACTGCGCAGGTTGACCATGAATACGCTGCGGGCTTCGCGCACGTTGAACAGCATGCGCCCGGTGGCCTTGACCGCAACCTGGCCATGATGGGTCTGCTCCAGCAGCAGGAGCAGTTCGCTCACCGAGAACAGCCCCAGCACCAGGATCACGAAGTCGATGCCGTCGGCCAGGTGCACGTTGTCGAAGGTGAAGCGATAGACGCCGCTGTTGGCATCGATGCCCACGGAGGCGATGGCCAGGCCGAAGAGCGCGGCGACCAGGGTCTTGACCGGCTTCTCGGCGGCCATGCCGGAGAGGCTGAGGATGGCCAGGGCCATCAGCGCGAAGTATTCCGCCGGACCGAAGGCGATCGCCCACTTGGCCAGCAGCGGCGAGAACAGCACCATGCCGCAGGTGGCGATGAAGGCGCCGATGAAGGAGCTCCAGGCCGACAGCGACAGGGCCACGCCCGCCATGCCTTGTCGTGCCAGCGGATAGCCGTCCAGACAGGTCATCATGGTCGCGGCTTCGCCGGGGATGTTCAGCAGGATCGAAGAGATCCGGCCGCCGTATTCGCAGCCCAGATAGACCGCCGCCAGCAGGATCAGCGACGTCTCCGGCGGCAGGCCCAGGGCGAAGGCCACCGGGATCAGCAGAGCGATGCCGTTGATCGGCCCGAGACCCGGCAGCAGACCCACCACGGTGCCGATCAGGGTGCCGATCAGCGCCACGATCAGGTTGGTCGGCGTCATGGCGACGCCAAAGCCCTGCATCAGAAAATTCAAGGTTTCCATGTCAGCCTTCCAGGAATTCCAGCACGCCAAGGGGTAGGGGGACTTCCATCACCCGGTCGAACAGCACATAGAGACTTACCGAGAGCAGCAGGCTGACCAGGGCACAGGGCATCAGGCGGCCGCCATAGAGCAGGCCGCACAGGGTGGCGGTAAGGAAGGCGCTCAAGGGGAAGCCCAGCGGCTGGAAGGTCAGGGCGTAGCCCAGCAGGATGACGCAGCAGGCCACCACCTTGCGCAGCGACGAGGCGTCCAGCGGCTTCTGGTCTTCGCCATCGCCGATCGGCGTGGGGCGGATGATCAGATAGGCGAGGCCCAGGCTCATCAGCCCGAACATCAGCATCGGATAGGCCCGCGGACCGACCGGCTCGTAGGAGAAGGGCGCCTGGTAATCCCGGGCGATGAACAGCATGACGAGTCCGGCCACCAGCCAGACCGCCATGAAGGCGCGTTGGAAGATCATGTCGACATCCTCGAAGGCGCCCGGAGGGGCGCCAGGGGCGGGGGCTCTGTTACTGGATCAGGCCGAATTCCTTGGCCATGCCGCGATAGCGCGCGACTTCCTTCTGCACATAGGCGTCCAGTTCGGAACCGGTCATGGCGAAGGGGAAGAGCTCGCGCTGATCACGCAGCTTGGCGAAGTCGTCGGACGCCAGCAGCTTGTCGAAGCTGGCTTTCCACCAGTTGTACTGCTCGTCGGTGACCTTCGGGCCGACATAGAAGCCGCGGACCACCGGCCAGACGATGTCGTAGCCCTGCTCGCGTGCGGTGGGGATGTCCTTCATCGCCGGTTCGTCGAAACGCTGCTCGGCGAAGACCGCCAGGAGGCGCATGTTGCCGGCCTCGACATGGGGCATGGAGTCGGAGATGTCGGTGCTGCCGACCTGGATGTGGCCGCCCAGCAGCGCGGTGGCGATCTCGCCGCCGCCTTCCAGGGCCACGTAGCGCAGGTCCTTGGGATTGATGCCGGCGGCCTTGGCGATCAGCGCCGTCTGCATCCAGTCCTGGCTGCCCACGGTGCCGCCGGAACCTATGACCACCTTGCTCGGATCCTTCTTCAGCGCCTCGACCAGGTCACCCAGGGTCTTGTAGGGCGAATCGGCCTTGACCGCGATGGCACCGTAGCTGGCACCCACCGCCGCCAGCCAGCGCACGGCCTTCTCGTCGAAGCGACCGAACTTGCCCTGGGCCAGGTTCAGCAGCGAACCGCTGGAGAAGGCGACGATGGTGTCGCCATCCGCCGGACGCTGAGCCACCACGGTGTTGTAGGCCACCGCGCCGACGCCGCCGGGCATGTAGGTCACGCGCATGGGCCTGTCCAGCAGCTTGGCTTCCACCAGGCCGCTCTGGGCCAGTTTGCAGGTCAGGTCGAAGCCACCACCCGGCGAGGCTGGGGCGATGCATTCGGGACGCTTGGGTTCGGCCATGGCCTGGGCGGACAGCAGCACGGAGGCGGCCAGGGTCAGGGTAAGGGTGCGCAAGGTGGTGCTCATCGACGTCTTCCTTTTGTTGTTATTTCAGAAGCTGACAGGCGGACACGGCTCAGGCTCGCCAGGGCGGTGATCGTTCGGAGAGGTAGCACGGGAGCACGTGGAGCTGCGCGAGGGCGAGCATGGATGTCGTTCCGCTTGTTATTGTTGTTGGCCAACCAGGGGTGGCGCTTGGGCAAGCATCATGCGGTTCTGGGACCGCTACCTTTCACTCTAGACCGTCAAGCTTTCAACAGCCTTTCAGTCGTGAAAGGCAACGAATGTGCGTGGCGGGCAACGGGTCAAGGGGCCGCTATCCGGTAAACTCGGACCTTTTAGGCAGGAGCTGTCAGCGTGCGCATCCTACTGGTCGAAGATCATCCGCCTCTGGCCGAAAGCGTCGCCCAGGCGCTCAAGAATGCCGGTCTCAACGTCGATCTGCTCAACGATGGCGTGGCCGCCGACCTGGCCCTGCAGAGTGAAAGCTATGCCCTGGCCATTCTCGATGTCGGCCTGTCGCGCATGGATGGTTTCGAGGTGCTGGCGCGTCTGCGCGAGCGCGGCGATCGCTTGCCGGTGCTGATGCTCACCGCCCGCGGCGAGGTCAAGGACCGGGTGCAGGGCCTCAATCTCGGCGCCGACGACTACCTGGCCAAACCCTTCGAACTCACCGAGCTGGAAGCCCGGGTCAAGGCCCTGCTGCGCCGCAGCGTGCTGGGCGGCGATCGCCAGCAGCGCTGCGGTCCGCTGATCTACGACCTCAATACCTCGCGCTTCACCCTGGGCGAGGAGGCGCTGTCGCTCACCTCCCGCGAGCACGCCGTGCTGGCTGCGCTGATCGCCCGTCCCGGACGGGTCATGAGCAAGGAACAACTCGCCGCCCAGGTCTTCGGCCTGGACGAAGAGGCCAGTCCCGAGGCCATCGAGATCTATGTCCACCGCCTGCGCAAGAAGCTGGAAGCCGGCGCGGTACGCATCGTCACCTTCCGCGGCCTGGGCTATCTGCTGGAAGAACAGCATGGCTGAAGTGGCGAAGGCGGCGGGCAGCCTGCGTGGCCGCCTGCTGCTGCGAATGGTCATCCTGCTCGCGGTGATCCTGGCGATCAGCAGTCTGGCGGCCTATCTCAATGGCCGGCGCCTGGCCGACGTGGCCTATGACCGGACGCTGCTGGCTTCGGCCCGGACCATCGCCGCGGGCCTGTCGGCGTCCAACGGCACCCTGCGCGCCGATGTGCCCTACATCGCCCTGGACAATTTCGCCTACGACAACGTGGGGCGCATCTTCTACCAGGTGCTGGATACCCGTGGCCGGCTGATCTCCGGCTACGAAGAGATCCCGCCTCCGCCGCCGGGCGCCCCCCTGACCCGCGACTATCCGGCCCTGGCACGCTTCTACAACAGCACCTATCGCGGCAAGGACGTGCGGGTGGTCAGCCTGGCCCAGCCGGTCAGCCAGCCGGATCTCACCGGCATGGCCGAGATCCGCGTTGCCGAGACCGCCGAAGCTCGCGAGGAGGTAGCCCGCAGTCTACTCACCGACACCCTGATCCGCCTCGGGCTGATGGGGCTGGGTGCCATCCTGCTGGTGTGGATGGCGGTCGGCGCCGCCCTGCGACCCCTGGAGCGCCTCCGCCAGGCCGTGGAAGAGCGCGGGGTGGACGACCTGCGCCCGCTGCCCGAGGTGCGGGCGCCCCAGGAACTGCTGCCCTTGGTGCATGCCCTGGAGGGCTTCACCCTGCGCCTGCGCCGCCTGTTCGAGCGCCAGGCCGACTTCATCGCCAACGCCGCCCACGAATTGCGCACCCCGCTGGCGGCGATCAAGGCGCGAGTCGAACTGGGCCTGCGTGAGCGCGAGCCCCAGGCCTGGTACGCCACCCTGGAAGAGACCCGCGCGAGCACTGATCGCCTGGCGCGTCTGGCCAACCAGCTGCTGTCGCTGGCACGCATCGAGAGCGGCGCCCAGGCCATCGCCGAGGGTGGCGCCGAGCGGTTGGAGCTCAGCGAGCTGGCCAGGGAGCTGGCCATGGCGCTGGCGCCGCTGACCCATGCCAAGGGCGTCGCCCTGGCCTTCGAGCCCTTCGCCAAGGCGCCGGTGATCGGCGAGCCGACGTTGCTCAACGAGCTGCTCTGCAATCTGGTGGAAAACGCCCTGGCCCATAGCCAGCCAGGCGGCAACATCGTGGTGCGGGTGCTGGCGCCGGCGGTGCTGGAAGTCGAGGACGACGGCCCCGGCATTCCGGCCAATGCGCGGGCCAAGGTGTTCGAGCGCTTTCAGCGCCTGGATCCGCAGTCCGGGGGCGCCGGTCTGGGATTGGCCATCGTCGGGGAGATCTGCGC
This sequence comes from Pseudomonas sp. BAV 4579, assembly GCF_009765395.1. Lineage (NCBI taxonomy): Bacteria > Pseudomonadati > Pseudomonadota > Gammaproteobacteria > Pseudomonadales > Pseudomonadaceae > Pseudomonas > Pseudomonas sp. BAV 4579. The sequence goes on from NZ_WHOV01000125.1 coordinate 13,799, forward strand.
CGCCCACCGCGCCCGCATCCAGTTGCTGGACGGTGCGCTCGGTGGGCTACGGGTGCGGGTCGAATTTCCCGCCGAGGAAGCCTAGGCTCAGCCGAGCAGCGTCCGCGACTGTTCCACCGCGTCCCAGAAGGACTGATCCTGGGCAGGATCCGGCTGGTTGTTAAGTCCCAGGCGGATGCCGGCGGGCAGCGTCTGGACCGCGATGTCCTGCTGACCCTGGCGCTGCGCGTGCAGCTGCGAGGCGACCTGCACGATATCGGCGTAGTCGGCCGCCGCGGGCTGACGGTCCAGTACCAGATACTCCCGGGGCACGCAGGCGATGTCGGCCGGAAAATCCCAGACCTTGAGAATGCGTTCGCCGATCTGCGGATGGATGCGCGCCGTCACCTGATCGAGGGTGATGGCGTTGGCCAGCAGGTCTTCCTGTTCTTCGGCATAGGTGAGGATCGGCAGCACGCCGATCTGGTGCACCAGGCCGGCGAGCAGGGCGCGGTCGGCCATCAGTCGCGTGTATTTCTTGCACAGCGCATGGCTGATGGCGGCAATCTCGGTGCCCTGGCTCCAGACCTCGCGCATCTTGCGATCCACGGCGTCGCTGGTGGCCTGGAACATCTGCTGCATGGCCAGGCCCGTCGCCAGATTCGCCGTGTAATTGATGCCCAGGCGCCCGACCGCCATCTGCAGGTCGGTGATCTCCTTGCTGGTGCGCAGCAGCGGGCTGTTGACCACCTTGATCAGGCGCGCGGTCAAGGCGGCGTCCAAAGCGATCACCCGGCTCAGCTCGGCGACCCCCACGTTGGGGTCTTCGGCCGCTTCTCTGACCTTCAGCGCCACCTCGGGAAGGGTAGGCAGCACCACGCGATCGGTGTCTATCGCGTGGAGAAGATCCTGGACAACTTTTTCGGCAAGAGGAGTCATGACGTACCTGTGTGAGGAGCGGAAAAGGCGATCCCAACCTTCAGCGCTTTATTTCACGATCGCTATCGAGTGAGTAGGGCAAATCGAGTAAACGGCAGTTTGGCCCGTCCGAGCTGCCCACCGAGACGCGTCCATCCTCGGCGGCATCGCCCTGCAGCACCGCCAGGAATTCACAACCCTCGGCGCTAGACGCGGCGAGCACCACCTCGCCCACGCTGCTGCCATGCACCGGTGAGAACAGCGCGGTACCCACGGCGGGGGGCTGGTCGCTGCCGGCGAGTCGATAGAGGCGCCGCTTGAGCTTGCCCAGGTACTGCATGCGCGCGACGATCTCCTGGCCGGTGTAGCAGCCCTTGCGAAAGCTCACGCCATCCAGCGCCTGCAGATTGATCATCTGCGGGACGAACAGCTCGCGGGTCGCGCCGAACACCTGGCCCACGCCGGCCCGCACCTGGGCCAGCAGCCACTCATCGAGCGCGACCTCTGGCAAGGCCGGCGCCGCGGCGTCCGCCGCGCGCCAGGTCTCGACCCGGCCATCCTCCAGCCGCAGGGCGAAGCCGCCATCGAGCGGCGCCACGGCATTGGCCTGGTCACCCAGCACGACGTCGGGATAGGCGCTGGCGAAACCGGCGGCAGAGAGCCCCAGGCGTTGCCAGTGGCTGCTTTCATCGGTCAGCGTCGACTTGGAGAAGACCGCATATTTCTTCAGATCGGTCAGCAAGGGCTCGACCAGCTCCGCGGCCATCGCCAGCAGATAGCCGTCGGCCTGCTTGACGATGCGGAAGCTGGACACCAGGCGCCCCTTGGGCGTGCAGCGACCCCCCAGGCCGGCCTGGTCGTCGGCGAGATAGTTGAGGTTGCAGGTCACCTGCCCCTGGAGAAACTTGGTCGCATCGACCCCGCGGATGGCCAGGACGCCTTCGTGGGTCAAGCGGCAGAAATACGGCGAGTCGGCCATTGCGGCAGCAGCTCCGTGTCGAGTGAAGCCGCTCATCATAGGCGCGCCCGGGATGAATGTCAGGCGCACTGCGCGGCGGGGCGCTTCGGGCTTATACTGCGCCGATTGTCGCAGGAGTCCCCATGAGTACCGAAGCTACCGAACTCAACAGATTGTACTGGCACAGCCGTCGCGGCATGCTGGAACTGGATGTATTGCTGGTGCCCTTCGTCAAGGAGGTCTACTCCTCCCTGGGCGCGGAAGACCAGGCGCGCTATCGCAAACTGCTCGAGTGCGAGGATCAGGACATGTTCCACTGGTTCATGCAGCGTGGCGAACCGGAAGACGCCGATCTGCAGCTCATCGTGCGCATGATCCTGGACCGTGTCCAGCCGGCTTGAGCCCTTCGAATGCCGCTGGAGCGCCTCTGCCGGCCTCCTGCGGCTGCACGCCGTGGCCGCCTTCGGCGCGGGGATCTGCCCCTGGCTGGCGGCCATTCCCTGGACGCTCAAGCCGCTCCTGACGCTGCTGGTACTCTGGTCCTGGCAGCGCGTGCGCCAGCGCCAGCTCCAGCAGCGCTACCCGGGCGTGCCACGGCGGCTGCGGCATGGCGCCGAGGGTTGGCAACTCTGGTCGCCAGCGACCGGTTGGCAGGCCATCCAGGTGCGCCCGGACAGCCTGGCCCTGGCGCGGCTGGTGGTGCTGCGTTATCGGGTACCGGACGAAAGACGCACCCGCAGTCTCTGCATCGCCCGCGACAGCCTCACCGCGGACGCCCATCGCCGCCTGAGAGTCAGGCTCCGTTTCGCGCCGCGCCGGTTCGCGGCACCAGAATAGTGTCCCGGGCCGTGCTGGCGAGGTGCGGATAGTCCAGGGTGAAGTGCAGGCCGCGACTCTCCTGGCGGGCGAGGGCGCTTTCGATGATCAGCTCCGCCACCTGCGCCAGGTTGCGCAATTCGATCAGATCGCGACTGACCCGGTAATTGCTGTAGAACTCGTCGATCTCGTCCATCAGCAGCCGAATCCGGTGGCGGGCGCGCACCAGTCGCTTGGTGGTGCGCACGATGCCGACATAGTCCCACATGAAGCGCCGCAGCTCATCCCAGTTGTGCGCGATCACCACGTCCTCGTCCGAGTCCGTCACCTGGCTGGCATCCCAGTCGGGCAGGTCGCGCGGCATGGCGATCTCGGCCTCTTGCGCCTGGATGTCCAGCGCCGCCGAGCGCGCATAGACGAAGCACTCCAGCAGCGAATTGCTGGCCATGCGATTGGCGCCATGCAGACCGGTACAGCTGGTTTCGCCGATGGCGTAGAGGCCGGCCAGATCCGAGCGCCCGTGCTCATCGACGCGCACCCCGCCACAGGTGTAGTGCGCGGCCGGTACCACGGGGATCGGATCGCGGGTGATGTCGATGCCCAGTTCCAGGCAGCGGCGATAGACCGTCGGGAAGTGCTCCTGCACGAAGTCCGCCGGCTTGTGGCTGATGTCGAGAAAGACGCAGTCGATGCCCAGGCGCTTCATCTCGTGGTCGATCGCCCGCGCCACTATGTCGCGCGGTGCCAGGTCGGCGCGGGGATCGAAGCGCGGCATGAACCGTTCCCCATCGGGCAGGCGCAATACGGCGCCCTCGCCACGCAGGGCTTCGGTGATCAGGAAGCTCCGCGCATGGGGGTGATAGAGACAGGTGGGATGGAATTGGTTGAATTCCAGATTGGCCACCGAGCAGCCGGCGCGCCAGGCCATGGCGATGCCGTCACCGCTGGCGCTGTCCTGGTTGGTGCTATAGAGGTAGGCCTTGCTGGCGCCACCGGTGGCCAGCACCGTGAAACGCGCGTGCAGGGTATCCACCTGGTCGCTGGTGCGGTCGAGCACATAGGCGCCCAGGCAGCGCGCGCCTGGCCGGCCGAGTTTTTCCGTGGTGATCAGATCGACCGCCACGCGCTGGCTGAGCAGCTGGATATTGGGACGGCCTTCCGCGGTGCGCAACAGGGTGTCGAAGATCGCCATGCCGGTGGCATCGGCGGCGTGAATGATGCGTCTGTGGCTGTGGCCGCCTTCCCGGGTCAGGTGAAAGCCCAGACCGCCCTTGGCGGCGTCCTGCTCGCGAGTGAAGGGCACGCCCTGGTCGATCAGCCACTGCATGGCCTCGCGACTGTGCTCGACGGTGAAGCGCACGGCGGCTTCGTCACACAGCCCGGCGCCCGCGACTAGGGTATCCTGCACGTGCGCCTCGACGGTATCGCCCTCGTCCAGCACGGCGGCGACACCCCCCTGCGCCCAGTAGGTCGAGCCATGCGCCAGTTCGCCCTTGCTCAGCACCGCGATCGACAGCGCCGCGGGCAGATTGAGCGCGAGCGTCAGGCCCGCGGCGCCACTGCCGATTACCAGGACATCGAATTCCAGATGACGCGCCATGACGTTTCCTTCTCACCGAGACGGCGAGTATAGGAACACGGCGGCTGACGGCATAGCCATCGGTGGGGAAGGGGCAGGGAACTCGCGGGCGTCAAACGGGGTCTATGTACAGATAATCGCTCATCCGTGCGGCCGGAGTGCCTCGACGAGAATGGGCCATCTGCCAAAGCTAAATCAGTGATACCCAGGAGCGATCAGCAGCCATTTCAGTGCTCGCTCATCAACTGCTGTGGAGGGGAGAAACTTCGTGCAACAGCCCAGTCTAGCAGCGCGCGTCGATAGTGAAGGCAAGGACGATACCGAGCTGCAAGCCAAGGATAGCAAGCAAGCCCTGCCCACTCAGGAGCAGGATCAACAACTGGTCGAGCGCGTACAGCGCGGCGACAAGCGTGCCTTTGACCTGCTGGTGCTCAAGTATCAGCACAAGATTCTCGGTCTGATCGTGCGTTTTGTCCACGATACCCAGGAAGCCCAGGACGTCGCTCAGGAGGCTTTCATCAAAGCCTATCGCGCCCTCGGGAACTTCCGTGGCGATAGTGCTTTCTACACCTGGCTCTATCGCATCGCCATCAACACGGCAAAGAACCATCTGGTTGCCCGGGGTCGTCGTCCACCGGATAGCGACGTCAGTGCCGAGGATGCGGAATTTTATGAAGGCGACCATGCTCTAAAGGATATCGAATCCCCGGAGCGGTCCCTTTTGCGGGATGAGATCGAGGCCACCGTGCATCGGACCATCCAGCAACTCCCGGAAGATCTGCGCACCGCGCTGACTCTTCGTGAGTTCGAAGGCCTCAGCTACGAGGACATTGCCAATGTAATGCAATGTCCGGTGGGAACGGTCCGGTCCCGGATTTTCCGGGCTCGGGAAGCGATAGACAAAGCATTGCAGCCCCTGCTGCGTGATGCATAGACAGCGGCGACAGCTTTTAGAGAGGTAATACGTATGAGTCGTGAAGCCCTGCTGGAATCCCTGTCCGCTGTTATGGATAACGAAGCGGACGAATTCGAAACCCGGCGTGTCATCGCCGAGGTCAGCAAGGACCCGGAATTGCGCGCCACTTGGTCGCGCTACGCCATGGTCAGCGCCGTGATTCGCGGTGAGCCCATGCTGCCGAATCTGGATATCGCCAAGGGCGTCACCACCACGCTGGAGCGTGATGAGGTCGCCACAGCGCCAGTAGCAGCACCTGTTGCTGCTCCGGCGAGCAAGGGTCGTTGGTCGAGCCTGGGTCGTGTCGCGGTCGCCGCGTCCGTGACCTTTGCCGTACTGGCGGGCGTGCGGATGTACAACCAGTCCGACGTCTCCACCCAGGGTCTGGCCCAGCAGGCGCCGAGCCAGCTGACCGTGCCACAACCCGCACGTAGCCCGGCCGTGCTGGCCAGCTTCAGCGAAGAAAGCACCAAGGCGAATGCCGAAGCCAAGGCTGACAAGCCTTTGGCAGGTGAAAAGCAGGACGTTCCTGCCCAGCGTTGATCCGCTGGCTTCACCTCGAAACGGCGCCCGGAGCCCAGCTCCTGGCGCCGTTTTTCTTTGCCCTGGAGATTATCGACCAGGTCGCAAAAAAGCTTCGAAAGCTATCGTTCAGCAAGGGCGTGGTATTTCTGCTGCCAGTCGTCACTGACAGTGCCTCCGATCCCCGAAAGGCAGGTCGCCAGCGATGTGTTCAAGTCATTGGATAGAGTGGAGCTGCATGCGCATGCGCAATCTAAAGCATTACACGGCTGCCCTGATGGGGCTCTGGCTGATGGGAATGACGGCCATGGCCCGGGCCGATCTGCCGGATTTCACCGGTCTGGTCGAGGCGGCGTCTCCGGCGGTCGTCAACATCAGCACCCGGCAGAAAATTCCCGAAGGACGCGGCGTCGGCGCCATGACCATGCCCGACCTGGAAGGTCTGCCACCGGGCATCCGTGAATTCTTCGAGCGCAGCATTCCGCAGATGCCGCGCAGTCCCCGGGGCAAGCAGGAGCAGGCCCAGTCGCTGGGTTCCGGCTTCATCATCTCGCCCGATGGCTACATCCTGACCAACAACCATGTGGTTGCCGATGCCGACGAGATCCTGGTGCGCCTATCCGACCGCAGCGATCACACCGCCAAGCTGATCGGCGCGGATCCCCGCACCGACGTGGCCCTGCTGAAGATCGACGCCAAGGACCTGCCTACCCTCAAGCTGGGCAACTCCGACCAGCTCAAGGTGGGTGAATGGGTGCTGGCCATCGGCTCGCCCTTCGGCTTCGATCATTCGGTCACCGCCGGTATCGTCAGCGCCAAGGGTCGCAGCCTGCCCAATGAAAGCTACGTCCCCTTCATCCAGACCGACGTAGCCATCAACCCGGGCAACTCCGGCGGTCCCCTGTTCAACCTCAAGGGGGAAGTGGTCGGGATCAACTCGCAGATCTTTACCCGCTCCGGGGGCTTCATGGGGCTGTCCTTCGCCATCCCCATCGACGTCGCCATGAACGTGGCCAATCAGCTGAAGACCGACGGCAAGGTCAGTCGCGGCTGGCTCGGCGTGGTCATCCAGGAAGTGGACAAGGACCTCGCCGAATCCTTCGGCCTGGATCGTCCGGCGGGTGCCCTGGTCGCCCAGACCCTGGACGCCGGTCCTGCAGCCAAGAGCGGCATCAAGGTGGGTGACGTCATCCTCTCGGTCAATGGTCAGAAGATCGAGGAGTCCGCCGACCTGCCGCACCTGATCGGCAACCTCAAGCCGGGTGCCAAGGCCGACATGGAGATCATCCGCGAAGGCAAGCGGCAGAACCTCAGCGTCACCGTGGGCGACATGCCCAAGGATGACCAGGCCGCTTCCGGTGGCGAGCGTGGCTCCGACCGCGCCAGCAATCGCCTGGGCATCGCCGTGGCCAACCTGACGCCCGAGCAGAAGAAGACCCTGGATATCCAGGGCGGCGTGGTCATCAACAAGTTGAGTGGCGACGGTCCCGCCGCGGCCATCGGCCTGCGTCCGGGCGATGTCATCACCCACCTGAACAACCAGCCGATCGAATCGGCCGCGGCCTTCGAGAAGATCACCTCGGCGCTGCCGGCGGGTCGTTCCATCTCGATGCGCGTGGTGCGCGACGGTCGCGCCAGCTTCATCACCTTCAAGCTGCCGGGCAAGTAACGGCAAGGCAGGCGCGCAGGGGCGGGCGACCGCCCCTTCTTTTTGTCCGCTCGAACGGCGCGAGTCCCCTTGTTTGCCGCATTCAGGTAAACTCCCCCGCTATTTTCCCGGCGGATGTTCCGCCGCTGGCTATTCGAGTGCTGATTCGTGAGTGATCTGAGCCATATCCGCAATTTCTCCATCATCGCCCACATCGATCACGGCAAGTCGACGCTTGCGGATCGGTTCATCCAGATGTGTGGTGGCTTGAGCGACCGAGAAATGGAGGCCCAGGTCCTGGATTCCATGGATCTCGAGCGTGAGCGCGGCATCACCATCAAGGCCCACAGCGTGACGCTGTACTACAAGGCCGAAGACGGTAAGACCTACCAGCTCAACTTCATCGATACCCCTGGCCATGTCGACTTCACCTATGAAGTCAGCCGCTCGCTGGCCGCCTGCGAAGGCGCGCTGCTGGTGGTGGACGCGGGGCAGGGCGTGGAAGCCCAGTCGGTCGCCAACTGCTACACCGCCATCGAGCAGGGCCTCGAGGTCATGCCGGTGCTGAACAAGATGGATCTGCCCCAGGCCGATCCGGACAAGGTCAAGGCCGAGATCGAGCACATCATCGGCATCGACGCCACCGACGCCGTGCCCTGCAGTGCCAAGAGCGGCATGGGCGTACCCGAGGTGCTCGAACAACTGGTCAAGGTCATCCCGGCGCCCGTGGGTGAAATCGACGCGCCGCTGCAGGCGCTGATCATCGACTCCTGGTTCGACAACTACCTGGGCGTCGTCTCGCTGGTGCGCGTCAAGCACGGTCGGGTCAAGAAGGGCGACAAGATCCTAGTCAAGTCCACCGGCAAGGTGCACCAGGTCGACAGCGTCGGCGTCTTCTCGCCCAAGCACACCGAAATGCCTGATCTGAAGGCCGGTGAAGTGGGCTTCATCATCGCCGGTATCAAGGAAATCCTCGGTGCTCCGGTCGGTGACACCCTGACCCTCAGCGCCACCCCTGACGTGGCCATGCTGCCGGGCTTCCAGCGGGTCAAGCCGCAGGTCTACGCCGGTCTGTTCCCGGTCAGCTCCGACGACTTCGAGGACTTCCGCGAAGCCCTGCAGAAGCTCACCCTCAACGACGCGGCCCTGCAATACGAGCCGGAAAGCTCCGAGGCCCTCGGCTTCGGCTTCCGCATCGGCTTCCTCGGCATGCTGCACATGGAGATCATCCAGGAGCGCCTGGAGCGCGAATACGATCTCGACCTCATCACCACGGCGCCGACCGTGGTCTTCGAGGTGGTGCTCAAGGATGGCAGCACCATCTATGTCGACAACCCCTCGAAACTGCCGGACCTGGCCTCCGTCGCCGAGATGCGCGAGCCCATCGTCCGCGCCAACATCCTGGTCCCCCAGGAGCATCTGGGCAACGTCATCACCCTGTGCATCGAGAAGCGTGGCGTCCAGCGCGACATGCAGTTCCTCAGCAGCCAGGTGCAGGTCAGCTACGATCTGCCGATGAACGAGGTGGTGCTGGACTTCTTCGACCGCCTGAAGTCGGTGAGCCGCGGCTATGCGTCGCTAGATTACAGCTTCGATCGCTTCGAGGCGGCCAGCCTGGTCAAGCTCGACGTCCTCATCAACGGCGAGAAGGTCGACGCCCTGGCCCTGATCGTCCATCGCGACAAGGCGCACTACAAGGGTCGCGCCCTGACCGAGAAGATGAAGGAGCTGATCCCGCGGCAGATGTTCGACGTGGCGATCCAGGCAGCCATTGGCGGTCAGATCGTCGCCCGCACCACCGTCAAGGCGCTGCGCAAGAACGTCCTGGCCAAGTGCTATGGCGGTGACGTCTCCCGTAAGCGCAAGCTGCTGGAAAAGCAGAAGGCGGGTAAGAAGCGCATGAAGCAGGTTGGTAGCGTAGAGATTCCTCAAGAGGCCTTCCTGGCCGTGCTCAAGGTGGATAGCTGAAGCCCATGTCCTGGAACTTCCCTCTGTTGCTGGTTCTCGCGGTCGCCGTCTGCGGCGCCCTGGCGCTCATCGATCTGCTGTTGCTCGCACCGCGTCGTCGCAAGGCGATCCAGACCTACGGGCAGCAGGTCAGCGAGCCTGATCCCGTGGTCCTGGAGCAGTTGAACAAGGAGCCGGCGCTGGTCGAGTACGGGAAGTCCTTCTTTCCCGTCCTGGCCATCGTGCTGATCCTGAGATCCTTCCTGGTGGAGCCGTTCCAGATTCCTTCGGGCTCCATGAAGCCGACCCTGGAAGTGGGCGACTTCATCCTGGTGAACAAGTTCGCCTACGGCATCCGCCTGCCGGTGATCGATCTCAAGGTCATCCCGATCGGTGATCCGCAGCGTGGCGATGTCATGGTGTTCCGCTATCCCAGCGATCCCAGCGTCAACTACATCAAGCGCGTGATCGGCGTGCCGGGCGATACCATCCGCTATACCAGCGACAAGCAGCTGTACATCAACGGCCAGCGCGTCAGCGAGGAGCTGGTGGGCGACGAGCCGGGTTCGTTGGGCAGCGTCAAGCTGTTCAAGGAACAACTGGGCAAGGCCGAACACCTGATCCGCGAAGAGATGACCCGCTACCGCATGGAGCCCGACCACGAGTGGAAGGTGCCGGCCGGTCACTACTTCATGATGGGTGACAACCGCGACAACTCCAACGACAGTCGCTACTGGGACGATCCCAACATTCCCCGTGATCTGCTGGGCATGGTTCCCGATCGCAACATCGTCGGCAAGGCCTTCGCCGTCTGGCTGAGCTGGCCGGAGCCCAAGCTGCAGAGCATGCCCACCCTGTCTCGCGTAGGTATCATCAGATGAATGAACGCAGAGTGCCCGGTCTCCCGTCGCGTCAGCAGGGGCTGTCGTTTCTCGGTGGTCTGCTCGGACTCTGCGTCATCGCCTTCCTGGCCAGCACGGCCATGAAACTCGTTCCGCATTACCTGGACTACAATGCTCTGACCAAGGTCATCGAATCCATCGGCGACAACCCCGATAACCAGATTCGCAGCGTGTCCGACGTCTACAGCTACGTGGGGAAGGGTATGCAGGTGAACGACATCCGTGATCTCGATCTGCAAAAGGCCATGCGCGTCGAAGCCGACGGCAACCACCTGCAGATCCACCTCGACTATGAAAAACGTGAACACCTGATCCGCAACATCGATCTGGTCGTTCGTTTCAATCGTGATTTCCATATAAATCTCCCGTGACTTTATCTCTAGATCGCCTCGAGCGTCGGCTGGGTTATACCTTCCAGGACCCGGACCTGATGCTGCTCGCCCTCACGCACCGCAGCTTTGCCGGTCGCAACAACGAACGCCTGGAATTTCTCGGCGACGCCATCCTCAACTTCATCATCGGCGAAGCCCTCTACGATCACTTCCCCCAGGCCCGCGAAGGCCAGCTGTCCCGCTTGCGGGCCAAGCTGGTGAAGGGCGAGACCCTGGCGCTGCTGGCCCGCAGCTTCGAACTTGGTGACTACCTGCGCCTGGGTTCCGGTGAACTGAAGAGTGGCGGCTTTCGTCGCGAATCCATTCTCGCCGATGCCATGGAAGCCCTGATCGGTGGCATCTATCTGGATGCCGGCATGGACGCGGCGAAAGACCGGGTCATGGCCTGGTTGGGGCCGCAATTGCGCGAGCTGACGCCGGTGGATACCAACAAGGATCCCAAGACGCGGCTGCAGGAGTTTCTCCAGGCGCGCGCCTGCGACCTGCCGCGCTACGAGGTGGTCGCCATCGAAGGAGAGCCCCATTGCCGGGTCTTCTTCGTCGAATGCGAGATCGCCATGCTCAACGAAAAGACGACGGGGCAGGGCGCCAGTCGCCGCATCGCCGAACAGATAGCGGCCTCGGCGGCCTTGATCGCCCTGGGCGTGGAGAATGGTCATGAATGATGAGCTGAAGGCATCGCGCTGCGGCTACGTAGCCATCGTGGGTCGCCCCAACGTTGGCAAGTCCACGCTGCTCAACCATATCCTGGGGCAGAAGCTGGCCATCACCTCGCGCAAGCCGCAGACCACCCGGCACAACATGCTTGGCATCAAGACCGAGGGTGAGGTCCAGACCATCTATGTGGATACCCCCGGTCTGCACAAGGAAAACCAGAAGGCGCTCAACCGCTTCATGAACAAGACGGCCGTCACCGCCCTGCGCGATGTGGACGTCGTGGTGTTCGTGGTCGATCGCACCCGCTGGACCGACGAAGACCAGATGGTGCTGGAGCGGGTGCGCTTCGTGAAGTGCCCGGTGCTGCTCGCCGTCAACAAGATGGATCGCCTGGAAGACAAGGCCGACATGCTGCCGCACCTGCAATGGCTGCAGGAGCAGTTGCCGGAAGCCGCGCTCATTCCGATCTCCGCCCAGCATGGCCACAATCTCGACGCTCTCGAGGAGCTGGTCGCCGAACGTCTGCCGGAAGGTGACCACTTCTTCCCCGAGGACCAGATCACCGACAGATCCAGCCGCTTCCTCGCGGCCGAGCTGATCCGGGAAAAGATCATGCGCCAGCTGGGGGCGGAGTTGCCCTATCAGGTCGCGGTCGAGATCGAGGAATTCAAGTACGACAACGGCGTGCTGCACATTCACGGCCTGATTCTAGTCGAGCGTGATGGCCAGAAGAAGATCCTCATCGGCCAGGCCGGCGAGCGCATCAAGCGGATCGGCCAGGAAGCCCGCCACGACATGGAAACCCTGTTCGACGCCAAGGTCATGCTCAATCTCTGGGTCAAGGTCAAAGGCGGCTGGTCCGATGACGAGCGTGCCCTGCGCTCTCTGGGTTATTCCGACCTCTAGCGATGCAGGCGTCCGAGCCGCTGTTCGTCCTGCATTCGCGCCCCTACCGGGAAAGCAGTGCGCTGGTGGATGTGCTCGGCGCCTTTGGCCGGGTCCGTACCGTATTGCGCGCGGCCCGCTCCCGCTCCGGAAGTCTGGCCAGACCCTTCATTCCGCTCGAAGCTCAGCTCAGCGGGCGAGGGGAGTTGAAGAATCTGCAGAAGGTGGCGGCCCTGGCGCCGCCCTTTCTGCTTCAGGGACAGGCCCTTTTCAGTGGCTTCTATCTCAACGAACTGCTGGTCCGGCTGCTACCCGCCGAAGATCCCTATCCCGCGCTCTTCGAACTCTATGGTCTGACCCTGGCCGCCCTGGTCCAGGGCCGTCCGGTCGAACCCCTGCTACGTACCTTCGAATGGCGTCTGCTCGATCTGCTGGGCTACGGTTTCTCGCTGGCCCAGGCCCTGGACGGTCGGGCCATCGAAGCCCAGCGTCTCTATCGCTTCATTCCGGATCAGGGCTTCGAGCCCGTCGACGAGGTTCGCCCGGGCTGTCTGGCCGGCGCGGAAATCCTGGCACTGGATCGCGGTGAATGGGACGATCCCACGGTAGTTCGCGCTGCCAAGCGCCTGATGCGCCAGGCCCTGGCGCCGCACCTGGGCAGCAAACCCCTGATGAGTCGCGAATTGTTCGCCAAGCCAAGTGAATAAGCCATGAAAGAGTTCAGTCGTGTTCTGTTGGGCGTCAACATCGATCATGTCGCCACCCTGCGCCAGGCCCGGGGTACGAGATATCCGGATCCGGTCAAGGCGGCACTGGACGCCGAAGAGGCAGGGGCGGATGGCATCACCCTGCACCTGCGTGAGGACCGTCGCCATATCCAGGAGCGGGATGTCCGCCTGCTGCGCGAGCTCCTGCAGACCCGCATGAATCTCGAAGTCGCTCTGACCCCCGAGATGCTGGCCTTCGCGCAGGAGATCCGTCCCGAGCACGTCTGCCTGGTGCCCGAGCGCCGGGAAGAGCTGACCACCGAAGGTGGTCTGGATGTACTGGGGCAGGTCCAGCGCATCCGCGATGCCATTGCCGCGCTGCCCGCTTCGGAAGTGTCCCTCTTTATAGACCCGGATCGGCAGCAGATTCAGGCGGCCAAGGACTGCGGCGCCCCGGTGATTGAACTGCACACCGGTCGCTATGCCGAGGCTGACACCCAGCACGAGCAGACCCTGGAGCTGCAGCGCCTGGCCAAGGCCGTGGAATTCGCCACCGGCCTCGGGCTGGTGGTCAATGCCGGCCATGGCCTGCACTACCACAATGTTCAGCCGATCGCGGCCCTGCCAGGTATTAACGAACTGAACATCGGTCACGCCATCGTCGCCCAGGCAGTCTTCGTCGGCTTCAAGCAGGCGGTCAGGGATATGGCCGAATTGATCCGCTGCAACTCGGTCGTAAAATAACTGTTGACCTGTCCCAAAACTCCCCTATAATGCGCCCCACTTCCGGCGCAGATGCTGAAGGGGCTTGAAA
>NZ_WHOV01000126.1:0-12656 GCF_009765395.1 Pseudomonas sp. BAV 4579
GGGCGCATTATAGGGGAGTTTCAGGACAGGTCAACAGGTTATTTCAAGAAACTTTCGGCAGGGAGCAAAGGCTAGCAGAGGGCGAGCTGTCACCTGTGCAAGGTAAGATGCCGGCAGACGATGTTTCGAGGACTGCATGACTTCCATCCTGGCTCGCTACCGACAACGGCTGAGGAACACGCTTGGCGATTGGTTTCCCCGCACCACGCTCTTCCTTAAAGGAGAGCCACCTATTAAGGGAGACACCAAGCAAGGCAGTCGCAAGAAGGCCGAGCCGGCCCGAGCCCCCAAGCGCCAGGCCGAGCCGAAGGCCGCCAGTAAGGGGGTGAAGAGGGAGCAATCGACTGTTCAGCCCACTCTGGCTGCCCCGACTGTCCCCTCCCCCACCGTCCTCTATGGTTCCGCCTTCAAGGTGAAGCGCTCCCAGGAGCAGCGGATGAAGATGCGCGTCGAGCAGGCCGTTACTCAGGGCATCATCCAGCCTCCGTCGCCGGAACAATGGAAGATGATCCTGGCGCGTGCCCCGGCCACGCGAATCTTCGCGGGTGCCGGTTCGGGCAAGACCACGACACTGGTACTGCGGGTGGTGTTCATGCTGTGCCACCTCGAGATCCCGCGCGAGCAACTGACCGTCATCTCCTTTACCAAGGCTTCCTGCGAAGAGTTGCGCGCGCAGCTCAAGCGCGTCCTGGCTTTCTGGGAGGCTCCGCTGAATGACGAGGCGGCACGCGAACTGGTAAGAACCTTTCACTCGGCCCTGGCGCAGCTGGCGCGCTCAGAGCTGAGGGCGACCCAGTGGTTCGAACAGTTGTCTGCTCAATCGAAAGGTGAGGATGAGCCGGATAACGGCATGCTGGCTGGCGCCATGCTGAACGAGGGTCAACGGCAGCTCCTGATACAGGCCTACGAGAATTGCTACCGCGAGGACGCCGGTTTTCGTCGTCGGATTCATCTTTTGCTGGAATTGGCGGCGCCCAATGAGGCAGAGCTACCTGACGCCCCGCCCATGCAGCCTTTCGTCCTCAATGGCGAACGCCAACCGCAACCGCTGCCCGACCTCTTCTATGGCCAGGCTTCATTCGCCGAGACCCTGGGGCTGCGGGTTGGCTCTATAAAGAGCAACCAACTGGAGTGCTCGACGCGGGACCGGATCTTTCTGGAGGCCATGCAGCAGTTCTGGCGCCACTTTGGCAAGTTGCTGAAGGAACAACGGCTGATCACCTTCAATACCGCCTTTGCTGTGCTGACGGATCGCCTGGACAAGAAACCCAGTCGCGCCCTGATTGCCCGCCTGCAGCCCTTCACCCATTTGTTGATCGATGAATTCCAGGATATCTCGCCGCAGATCGCCCTCTGGCTGCAGCAGGTACAGCGCAGGCTCGCCGAGGAAAACGTTGCGCCCTCGCTGATGGCCATTGGTGACGACTGGCAATCCATCTACGGCTGGCGGGGCAGCTCGCCGGAGTTGTTCATCCACTTCGATCGCTGGTTTCCAGGCCAGACGCCCAGCCAGACGCTGATGCTGGGGACCAACTACCGTTCTTCACCGGACATCGTGGCTGACGGTGAACGCATCCTGACCCAGGTGCGCCACAAGCAACCCAAGAAAACCCAGGCCTTCCGCGTTGCGGATGCCCAGGGACACGGGGTCAAGGTCGTACCGCAGTTCGATATCGCTCGTCAGTTGGCTTCGTTGCTGGACGAGATCGAGGCGCAACGGACTTATGCCGCGGAACGAGAGCGGCCGGAGCGCTGTGCGGTCATGGTGATGAGTCGCCTGAACGCGCCCTTGAAGACCATCAACGAGCAGCTGGGCCGTCCGCCCGGAGTGCGGACCTGCACCATTCACCGAGCCAAGGGCCTGCAGGCCGAGGTGGCGATTGTGCTGGACGACGGCCAGCCCCAGCAGCCCCATCCGCTGCGCAATGCCCTCTATGCGGCCAGCGGGCATTTTCAGCAGAGCTATGACGCTGCCATGGCCGACGAAGCACTGCGCCTGAGCTATGTGGCAGTGACCCGCGGGGTCAGTCGGGTGCTGTGGTACACCCGGCAGCCACGGGGTGCGGCGGCGATATTGGCAAGCTGAGCAAGGTATCGGCTTGGATGGCGTCGTCTCGTACCCCCATCGAGCCGCGGCACAAAGTGAGTGGCCATGCTCACCATGACGACGCGCGCATCGCCACCCTCTCCTTAGCCACCCAGACTTGAAGCAATCGCCTCGCTCAACCCCTGCAGACGTCGCGATTGCACGGACTGGTCCTCGTATCGAGCATGCAGGAGCAGAAAGCGTGCCGAGGGCAACACCGGCAGGGCGTCCTGGTCGAGCCGCCGCAGCCCCTGTCCGGCCACCGCGGAAGCATTCAGGCAGGCAATGCCGAGGCCTGCCGTCAGCGCTGCCTGCAGGCCTGCCACACCAGAAGCGATATGGCTGATGACATAGGGGATGCCTGCGGCCTCCAGGCGGCTGCACGCCAATCGATGCAGGGAGCAGCCCTCCGGCAACAGGGCCAGAGGCAAGGGTCGCCCTCGCTGCAGCGGATTGCTGTCCAACGCGCTCACCCAGATCAGTGGTTCCTGGTGCAGGGGTCTGATCGTCACCCTGGGTGCAGTCTTGCGCTCGGCCTCGAGGCTCATGACGATGGCGAGGTCCAGCTCGCCCTGGCGCTGGGCAAGCTCGAGCTCGTCGCTCCTGCCGATGCGGGTACGCAGACGCAGCCCCGGCAGTTGTTGATGCAGGCGTGCCAGCAGGCGCGCTAGATCGGCTGGGCGGAAATAGTCGGTCACGCCAAGGCAGGCTTCTCCTTCGAGAGGAATCTCGTGGAGATCGCGCCAGGCCGCATCGGCCATCGCCAATAGCGGCCTGGCATGGGCCAGCAATCGCTCCCCTGCGGCCGTCGGTTTTACTCCGCTTTTGCTGCGAGTCAGCAGGGTATGGCCAGCGCGCTCTTCCAGCTTGCGCAGTTGTTCGCTGAGCGCTGATTGCGAGAGACAACGCAGCGGTACTGCTGCCGATAGGCTACCGGCGTCAACGGCGGTGACCAGGGTGCGAAGCTGTTCGAGATCGAAGCCGGACATGAGCAGCCATTCCAAAAGCCGATGGATTCCATTCTATATTCCTGCTTTTCCGTTGCAAGGACGACCTGCACAGTGATGGCTTCAACCCAGGAGAACTGCCATGCCCCACATTACCCTTCAGCTTTCTGGCGAGCGCGATGAGACCCTCGGTCAACGTGCGGTACTGCTGATCAATGACCTGATCAAAGAGTGTTTGGGAAAACGCCCCGAAGACATGGCCACCACCCTCCACTACATTCCTGACTCGGATTGGTTTCTTGGCGGGCAGTCGTTGGCGACGCTGGGCGGTAGCGCCTTCCACCTCGATATCAGCATCACCGACGAGACGAATACCAAGGGCGAAAAGGCGCGTTTCCTTCGTGAAGTCCAGGCAGCCATGGCGACGCTCAGGCCCGACCTTCACCACCTCTGCTATGTGCATCTGATCGACGCGCGCGCCACAGCCTATGGTTTTGGCGGCCGGAGTCAGGAATGGCGACACCAGCAAGTCGGGGTCTGATTCCGTAGCTGGCTGCCGCCCTTCCCCCGGGCGGCAGCCAGTCCGCCCGCTACTCGATCACGTCGAAATCCTTGATGTGCTCTTCGGACAGCTCCAGGCCCAGGCCGGGCGTGTCGTCGTCCAGTTGCAGGTAGCCACCGACCGGCTGGGGTTCGCCCTTGAAGACGTAGTAGAAGAGTTCGTTGCCTACTTCCACGTCGAAGACGGGGAAGAACTCGGCCATGGGCGAAGCGGTGCTGGCCATGGTCAGGTGATAGTTGTGCATCTGCCCGGCGTGGGGGATTACCGGCACCGACCAGGCTTCGGCCAGGGCGTTGATCTTGCGCGCGGCGGTAATGCCGCCCACACGGTTGGTGTCGTACTGGATGACGTCCACCGCGCGGCGTTCGAGCAGGTCCTTGAAGCCGTAGGAGGTGAATTCGTGCTCGCCGCCGGAGATGGGCAGGATGCCCATCTTCTTGAGTTCGACGTAGCCTTCGATGTCATCGGCGATGACCGGCTCTTCCAGCCAGCGCGGTTCGAATTCGGCCAGTTTGGGCAGCATGCGGCGGGCGTATTCCAGGGTCCAGCCCATGTAGCACTCCAGCATGATGTCGACGTCGGGCCCGGCCAGTTCGCGCAGGGCGCGCACCTGGTCGAGGTTGCGCCGCATGCCGGCGGGACCGTCCTTGGGACCGTAGCCAAATCTCATCTTGAGGGCGTCGAAGCCCTGGTTGAGATAGCCCTGGGCCTCTTCCAGGAACAGATCCAGATTGTCGTTGGCATAGAGCTTGGAGGCGTAGCAGGGGATCTTTTCCTTGGTGCGACCGCCCAGCAGCTTGAACACCGGCTTGTCTACCGCCTTGCCCATCAGGTCCCAGAGCGCCAGGTCGACGGCGGAGATGGCGGCCATGCCGATGCCCTTGCGGCCCCAGGCGTGGGTGCGGCGATACATCTTCTGCCAGAGGTATTCGTTGTCGTAGGGATCCTGGCCCATGACGATGGGGGTCAGGTACAGATCGATGATTTCCTTGGCCACTCGCGGCGCCAGGGCGCAGTTGCCCAGACCGACCAGGCCGCTGTCGGTCTCGATCTCCACCACCAGCCAGCCGTGGAAGCGGAAGGAGCCCATGGCGTCGCCGCGCTCATAGAGGATGTCGGTGGCGTTGGTGCAGAAGTGCGCCTGGGGCGGGACGACCTTGCCTTTCCATTCGAAGACGCGGGTGCGGACGCTGGTGATTTTCATCGGACTTTCCTTTTTTCGAGCATGAGTCAGGCCGGCCGGCTCCACGAGCCGGTTCGGCGAATTCAGGTAGCGCCTGGAGCGCCCCGGTAGCTATCAGTGGCGAGACGCGCCCAGGCGACAGGCGATCTCGAAGGCCTGACGGGTCGCGCCGACGTTGGCGCGACCTTGGCCGGCGATGTCGAAGGCGGTGCCGTGGGCAGGCGTGGCGATGGGAATGGGCAGGCCGCCCTGCACCGTCACCCCGCGGGAAAAGCCCATCAGCTTGATCGCGATCTGGCCCTGGTCGTGGTACATGGTCACCACGGCGTCGAAGGCGCGGGTATCGCCCTGGACCTTGAGAAAGATGGTGTCCGCCGGATAGGGACCTTCGGCGGCGATGCCCAGCGCCTTGGCACGCTCCACGGCCGGGCCGATGAGGTCGAGCTCCTCGCGGCCGAAGCTGCCGTTGTCGCCATTGTGCGGATTGAGTCCACAGACACCGATGCGCGGCCGGGCCAGGCCGCTGCGTTTGAGTTCGTTGTCGATCAGCTGGATGGCTTCGATCACCCGCTCCTGGCTGAGCAGGCCGGGGACGTCCTTGAGCGCGACGTGGGAGGTCACCCGCGAGGTCCAGAGGTCGTCGAGCACGTTGAATTCGCAGAATGGCCCCTGGTAGCCCAGGTGCTCGGCGAACCAGTGCAGCTCGTCGTTATGGCCCATGCCCGCCAGGTGCAGCGAGGTCTTGTTCAGCGGACCGAAGAGGATGGCGTCGGTGTGGCCGGCCCGGGTCAAGTCGAGGGCGACGGCCAGGGTGTCCAGACTGTAGCGGCCACCGACGACGCTGGCCTCGCTGCGGGGAAAGGCGCCCTCGGCGGCGCCACGGTAGGGATACAGCAGGGGTATGTCGTCCTGGAAATCGAGGGCATCCAGGCTGTCGATGCGGCGATAGGGGTATTCGCAACCGGCGATGCGCATGCCGGTGCGAGCCTCGTCCTCGTCGGCGATCAGCACCAGGCGCGCGCGGCTGCGCACCTCGGGATCGGCCAGCAGGCGGGTGATCAGTTCGGGACCGATGCCGGCCGGGTCACCCAGCACCAGGGCCAGGCGGGGAAGCGGGGAGTTGCTCATGCGGAAGTCCTCAGGTAGGGGTCCAGGCGGATGACGTCGGCCTCCGGGCGATACAGGCGCCGGGCGGTGTCGTGGAAGAGCTGGCGCTGCGCGGTGGCAGGCAGCTTGGCCACCAGACGCTTGAAGCCGCCGATGATGGTGTCGTAGCTGCCGCACAGGCGGTCGACGGGAAAGTTGCTGGCGAACATGGCCCGCTCGACCCCGAAGACGGCGATGGCCTCGCGGACGATCCAGGCGTTGTCCTCGGCGCGCCACGGCTGGCCGGCGAGGCCCAGGCCGGAGATCTTCAGCGCCACGTTGGGCCATTCGGCGAGGCGGGCCAGGGCCGCGCGCCAGGCGGCCAGACCTTCGGCGCTGCGATCGGACGGCAGCCCCGTGTGGTTGAGGATCAGCTGGGTAGCCGGGAAGTCCCGCGCCAGGCGACAGGCTTCGTCGAGGTTCCACCAGGGCGTCTGCAGATCGAAGTGCAGGCCATGGCGCTGCAATTCGGCATAGCCCCGGCGCCAGCTGTCGTCACTCATCAGGGTACGCTGGCTGCCGACGTCTTCGGGACGCGCCGGACCACCGGGCTTGTGTCTCACGCTGCGCACCCGTTCGAAGGCGGCCTGGGCGGCGAGCAGCTCGGCGGCGTCTTCGGCATCCAGCCAGGCCTGGGCGACCACCGCATTGGGTACGCCATGGCGGCGCGCCAGGTCGTGAATGTAGCGGGTCTCACCCAGGGGATCGCGGGGATCCCACTCGGTCTCGACATAGACGGTCTGGACCACGTCATGGCCCGCCGCGTCAGCGAAATAGTGCTCCGGCAGATAGTCGCCCCTGATGGCGCTGTAATCGCCATAGCGAAACGGGATGGTTTCCGCACCGGACAGCCAGGGGTGAACATTGCGCCCGGGTTCCCAGAAGTGGTGATGGGCATCGACGATGGGCCCGCTGTAGAGCTCAGTCATGGGCCGCCTCCTGGATATCCAGGGCGATCAGCAGGGTGCCGAGGATGAACAGGCCGGAGCAGAGGGCGAAGAAGCCCAGCACCGCCGGGTAGCCACCCAGGTGCTGCAGCAGCAGGCCGACCAGGATGGGCACGGCGATGCCGCCGAGGCTGCCGGCCAGGTTCATCACCCCACCGATCAGGCCGACCCGTGCCGGCGCGGCCAGCAGCGCCGGGAAACTCCAGTAGAGGCTGCCCCACATCAGGAAGAAGGCGGTCAGCGACAGCAGCGCCACGGCGGCATAGGGATCGGTGAGCCGCGGCAGCAGCAGGAAGGCTGCCAGCGCCACCAGGCCGGAGCAGGACAGCAGCCCCTTGGCGGCGAGGCCACGGCGCACGCCCTTGCGCACCAGCAGGTCGCAGAGGAAGCCACCGACCAGGGAGCCGGCCGCCCCGCAGAGAAAGATGACGAAGGTAGCGGCGCCTATGCCCTTGATGTCGAAGCCGCGGGCCTGGGCCAGATAGCTGGGGCCCCAGGTCAGCAGGCCGAAAAAGACCATGGCCCAGCTGGCGCGACCGATGAGGATGCCGGCCAGGGAGCGGCGGGCGATGCCCAGACCACGGGCGCCAGCCTTGGCGGCCTGGGCCATCGAGGTGGTGCGACCTTCGTTGATGCGCGCGAGCTCGGCGGCATTGACGCCGGGATGGGCGGCCGGGTCGTCCCTCAGGTAGCGCCAGGCGAGCCAGGCCATGGCCAGGGTGGCGATACCGGCGATGAAGAAGGCGGTGCGCCAGGAGCCGAAGACGGCGATCAGGTAGGCGATGAGTAGACCGCCCAGGGCGACGCCCAGCGGTCCGCCGCAATCCATCAGTACCGCGCCACGCCCGCGTTCGCTGGAGGCCAGCCAGAGGGAATTGAGCTTGCCACCGGCCGGGAACAGCGGCGCCTCGGCGGCGCCCAGGGCGACCCGGGCGAAGATCAGCGACAGCCCGCCGGTGGCGAAGGCGGCGAGGGTCTGGAAGACGCCCCAGAGACCGGTGGACCAGCCGATGACGCGGCGCGGGCCGTAGCGATCTATCAGCCAGCCACCGGGGATCTGCAGTAGCGCATAGGCCCAGAAGAAGCTGCTGAGAATCAAGCCCTGGATGGCTGGCGTCAGCTGGAATTCGCGGGCGATGGTGGGCATGGCGATGGACAGCGACACGCGGTCCACCAGGTTGATGACGGTCAGGCCGAAGATGATGGCGAAGATGCGCCAGCGGACGCGGGAGGCCTGCAGCGCCGTGGGCACGGCGGCATCGGCAAGGCGTGAGGAACGGGACGTCGAGAGCATGGCGTGGACCCCTGGGATTCTTGTTATGGGTGTTCAGCTGCCGGCTGGCGAGATCGACTATCGGACCCAGATCGATAACCGTCTAATCAAATCTGCGCATAGGTGTATAGCCCCAGGATATAGGTCGCCCATGTCCAGTTGCTGTAGCCCTCATGCCATGCGGCCCGGGACAAGGTGACATCAGAGACATAACCTCAGGCTATCGGTGCATGCCTTATTTTGAGTGGTCAGGCTTGCTCAGGACTGCGCACACTCGGCCCACCCAAAACAACGACAAGAAAGAGGTAGTCCCATGCGCAGCATCTCCCTGCTCGCCGCCCTCCCCCTGTGCCTGGCCGCCGCGGTGGCTCCTGTGGCCCAAGCCGCCTGGCAGCCCGAGGGCAAGGTGGAAATCGTCGTCGCCGGCGGCCCCGGTGGCGGCACCGACCAGCTCGGTCGGCTGATTCAGTCGATCATCACCCAGCACAAGCTGCTCGACGCCAGCACCGTGGTGATGAACAAGGGCGGCGGCAACGGCGCCGAGGCCTTCCTGGAGATGAAGCTGGCCAAGGGCGAGGCGGACAAGCTGGTCATCGCCACCAACAACGTCTATCTGCTGCCGCTGACCGCCAAGCTCGGCTACCAGCTCGCCGATCTCACCCCGGTGGCGGCCATCGCCGAAGACGATTTCATTCTCTGGAGCTACGCCGACGCGCCCTGGAAGGACGCCCGTGGCTACATCGAAGCCATCAAGCAGGATCCCGCCGGCAAGCGCATGGGGGGCAGCCAGTCCAAGGACGTCGATCAGACGCTGACCCTGCTGCTCAATCGCACCGAGGGCACCAAGCTTACCTACATTCCCTTCAAGAGCGGCAGCGAGGCGGCGACCCAGCTAGCCGGCAAGCACATCACCTCCAACGTCAACAACCCCAGCGAGAGCCTGAGCCAGTGGCGTGGTGGGCAGGTGGTGCCGCTGTGCGTATTCAGCCAGGCACGCATGGCCTACACCGCCAAGGTCACCGAGACCCAGGCCTGGTCCGACGTGCCCACCTGCAAGGAGCAGGGCCTGGGCATCGATCAGTACCGCTTCCCGCGTACCGTGCTGCTGCCCGGCGGCGTCAGCGACGAACAGCGCGCCTTCTATGTGGAGCTCTTGCGCAAGGTCAGCCAGACACCGGAGTTCAAGGCCTACATCGAGCGCAATGCCCTGGTGCCGACCTTCCTCGAAGGCCAGGCGCTGCAGGACTACATCGCCCAGGACAGCGCCCGGGTCACCCCGGTGTTCGAGGCAGCGGGCTGGCTCAAGCCCTGATCGGCGCATCGACACAGGAGAGACGGCCATGGCCGGAGATTCCCTGATCACCACCCGCTGGGTGGAGCTGGGCCTGGCGGCCTTTACCGCCGGACTCGGTGGCATCGTGATGATTGGCAGTCTGGAACAGGGTATCGGCTGGGGCGATGCCGGCCCCGAGCCGGGCTACTTCCCCTTCTACATCGGCCTGCTGCTGAGCCTGGCCAGCCTGGCCACGGCGCTGCAGACCCTGTGGCGCTGGCAGGCGTTGCGCACCAGCTTCGTCGAGCGTGCCGCCTTCGGCCAGGTGCTGCGGGTGTTCCTGCCGATGCTGGCCTTCGTCGTCGCCCTGCCCCTGCTGGGCCTCTACCTGACGGCCTTCCTGTTCATCGCCTGGTTCATGGCGCGGGATCGCCAGCGGCAAAGGCGTTACGGCGTCTGGCAGATCCTCGCCATCGCCGGCGGCGTGAGCCTCGCCAGCTATCTGATCTTCGCCCTCTGGTTCAAGGTGCCGCTGGATGCCGGGCCCCTGGCCGACCTCGGCCGCCTGTTGAGGAACCTGTCATGAGCGAATTCGATTCCCTGATGCACGGAATGGGCCTGATCCTGTCCTTCCATCACATCGCGCTGATGGTGATCGGCGTGCTGCTCGGCATTCTGGTCGGGGTGCTGCCCGGCCTGGGCGCGCCCAATGGCGTCGCCCTGCTGCTGCCGCTGACCTTCACCATGAGCCCGACCTCGGCCATCATCCTGCTCTCCTGCATGTACTGGGGGGCGCTGTTCGGCGGCTCCATCACCTCGATCCTGTTCAACATCCCGGGCGAACCCTCGTCGGTGGCCACCACCTTCGACGGCTATCCGCTGGCCCGCCAGGGCCGTGCGGGCGAGGCCCTGACCGCGGCCTTCACCTCGGCGCTGCTGGGCGCCCTGGTCGGGGTGCTGCTGCTGACCTTCCTCTCCAGCCGCATCGCCGCCTTCGCCATGGAATTCAGCTCGCCGGAGTTCTTCGCCGTCTACCTGCTGGCCTTCTGCACCTTCATCGGCATGAGCAAGAATCCGCCGCTGAAGACGGTGGCAGCCATGATGATCGGCTTCGCCATGGCGGCGGTGGGCATGGATACGGTGTCCGGCAATCTGCGCCTGACCTTCGACCAGCCGGCGCTGCTCTCGGGCATCAGCTTCGAGGTGGCGGTGATCGGCCTGTTCGGCATCGGCGAGATCCTCTGCACCGTGGAAGAAGGCCTGGTCTTTCGTGGCGAGCAGGCGCGCATCACCCTGCGCACGGTGCTGGGCACCTGGAAACAGCTGCCGCGCTACTGGCTGACCTGGCTGCGCAGCGCCCTGGTCGGCTGCTGGATGGGTGTGACGCCCGGTGGCCCGACCGCCGCCTCCTTCATGAGCTACAGCCTGGCGCGACGCTTTTCGAAGAACCGCGACGGCTTCGGCAAGGGCGAGCTGGAAGGGGTGATCGCCCCGGAGACCGCGGACCACAGCGCCGGCACCAGCGCCCTGCTACCGATGCTGACGCTGGGCATTCCCGGCTCCGCCACCGCCGCGGTGATGCTCGGCGGCCTGATGATCTGGGGCCTGCATCCGGGGCCGACGCTGTTCACCGAACAGCACGACTTCGTCTGGAGCCTGATCGCCAGCATGTACCTGGGCAACGTGGTCAGCCTGATCGTGGTGCTGGCGACGGTGCCGCTGTTCGCCGCCATCCTGCGGATCCCCTTCTGCATCATCGCGCCGATCATCTTCACCGTCTGCGTGATCGGCGCCTATTCGGTGCACAACAGCCTGTTCGACGTCTGGCTGATGCTCGGCTTCGGCATCCTCGGCTATGCCTTCAAGAAGCTCGGCTATCCCATCGCCCCGCTGGTGCTGGCGGCGGTGCTGGGTGACAAGGCCGAGGACGCCTTCCGCCAGTCGATGCTGTTCTCCGACGGCCAGCTGGGCATCTTCTGGTCCAACCCGCTGGTGGGCAGTCTGACCACCGCGGCGCTGCTGATGCTCTGCTGGCCGTTGCTGGCGCGCGGACTGCAGGCGCTGCGCCCGGGCCAGCCGCGGGTCAAGGTACGGCCGTCGTGAACGCCCCGGCCTGGCGCGGACGCACCCCACCGACGCCAGGCCTGGACTCTTGCGCTACCCTAGCCGGCCCCCCGGTACCCAGGTCCGCCAGCATGACGCGCATTCCCGATGCCCACACCATCCACAGCCGTCTGCGCCTGCGCCAGTTGCGCCTGGTGCTGGCGCTGGCGGAATTCGGCTCGTTGCGCCGCGCCGCCGACGACATCGGCATGACCCAGCCGGCGGCCACCAAGATGCTCCACGAGATCGAGAGCCTGCTGGGCGTGGGTCTGTTCGAGCGGCTGCCGCGGGGCATGCGCGCCACGGCCTTTGGCGAGACGGTGATCTACTACGCGCGGATGGTCTTCGCCGAACTCTCGGGTATGCGCGAGGAACTGGTCGCGCTGGAATCGGGCAATCTCGGCCGGGTCGCGGTGGGCGCCATCCCGGCGTTGGCCTCGGGCCTGCTGACCCGTACCATCGCCACCCTCAAGCAGAGTCATCCGCGGCTGTCCATGTCCATCCAGGTGGATACCAGCGACGTGCTGGTGCAGGCGCTGCTGCAGGACCAGCTGGACGTGGTTCTGGGGCGCATCCCCACTGGCGCCCGCGCCGAGGAACTGCTGTTCGACAGCCTCGGCGAAGAGGTGCTCTGCGTGATCGCCGGCGCCCAGAATCCCCTGGCCCAGGCCACCCACCTCACCTGGGGCGAATTGCAGGAACACACCTGGGTGCTGCAGCAGCACCCCAGCCCGATGAGGGCCATCATCAACCAGGCCTTCCACGATGCCCGGGTCGATATCCCCGGCAGCATCGTCGAGACCACCTCCATCATGGCCCTGCTGGCGCTGGTGCAGCAGACCGACATGCTCGGCGTGACGCCGCTGTCGGTGGTCAACGACTACCCCGGTCGTCACCTGCTGGCGGTGCTGCCCATCGCCTTCGAGCCGCGGCTGCCGCCCTATGGATTGATCCGTCGCCGGCACCGGGTGCAGTCCTCGGCCATGCAGACCTTCATGGTGGCGGTGCGCAGCGAGCATGGGCGGCTGAAGCACGACGACGGCTCAGCCTCCAACTCAGGCTGACCTGCAACGCCCATCGATTGCCCCACCCACCCCACTTGGGCATAGTGAACCGGCCTGCCAGACACCGGAGTC